>CAZRKV010000190.1:0-3181 GCA_964600305.1 uncultured Nocardioides sp.
CGGTGTGCCGTACGACGTCCCGCGCGCGACGGCTTCCTGCACCGCCGCCTGCACCTCGGGGTGGGCGTGGCCGAGCAGCATCGGGCCCCACGAACCCACCAGGTCGACGTAGGAGTGGCCGTCGACGTCGGTGAGCCACGCCCCGTCGGCGTGGTCGATGAAGCGGGGGGTGCCGCCGACGCCGCCGAAGGCCCGCACCGGGGAGTTCACGCCGCCCGGCGTGACGGCCGAGGCACGGGCGAACAGCTCCTGCGAGCGCGGGTTCCGGCTCCGGTCCCTCTGATCGGAAGTCACCGGCTCATTGTCCCGCAACGGACAAGGCCCCAGACCCCCACCCCGGTGTCCCGGCCCGGGCCCGGTTTTCGTCACGATAACCGCGGGTACCATCACGAGAGACGCAGATCACAGGTTCTGGACCGAGGCGTAACCCGATGTGACAGCCTTCGTTGTACCGATTGCCTGAGCTTGAGGGAGCAACAGGTCTGACACTCCAGACGACCCAGGGGAGACTCACCGCGATGTCCGCACCGCGTTTCGGCCGCATGCAGAAGGCAACGGCCCTGGTACCACTGGCCGTGCTGTCCACCGCCTGGACCGCGAGCCTGGCCGGCGTGGGCGGCGTGTCCACCGTGGCCGCCGCCTCCGACCCGACCGAGGACCTCCCCGACGGCACCGCCGTCCCGAACCAGGCCATCGAGGCCCCTGCCAGCGTCACCTCCGACGGCGTGGTCGCCCCGAGCGTCCCCCGCGGCCAGAGCGGCAAGGTGATCCGCACCGCCTCGACCAACGGCATCCCCTCCGCGGCGCTCTCGGCCTACCAGCGCGCCGACGCGGTGATCAACGCCGCGGACAAGTCCTGCAACCTCGACTGGCAGCTGGTCGCGGCGATCGGTCGGGTCGAGTCCGACCACGGCCGGTACGGCGGCAACACCCTCGACGAGGACGGCCTGGCCACCCCGGGCATCTACGGCGTCGCGCTCAACGGCAAGAAGGGGACCAAGGCGATCCCCGACACCGACGCCGGCCAGTACGACAACGACACGAAGTGGGACCGCGCCGTCGGCCCGATGCAGTTCATCCCCTCCACCTGGTCGGTCGTGGGCGTGGACGCCGACAACGACGGGAAGCGGGACCCGCAGGACGTCGACGACGCCGCCCTCGCCGCGGCGGTCTACCTCTGCTCCGGCGACGACGACCTGGGCACCGACCAGGGCCGCCGGGACGCGGTCTTCCGCTACAACAACTCCGAGGAGTACGTCGACCTCGTGCTCTCGATCATGGAGGCCTACACCAGCGGCGACTTCTCCTCGGTGCCGAACAGCACCACCTCGGCCTCGATGTTCAGCCCCGACCAGCAGGTCTCGGCCGGGGAGCCGATCAAGCGCACGCCGCCGAAGCCGCGCAACGACGCGCCGCGTGGCAACGCCGGCGCGAGCCCGGGCTACGGCTCCGGCGGCTCGAGCAGCGGCTCGAGCGGGTCCACGGGCGAATCCGGCAGCACCGGTGGCACCACCAGCCCGGCCCCGACCCCGGCCCCCGGCGGCTCCACGCCCGACCCGGGCCAGCAGATCAAGGAGGGCGGCGAGCAGGTGAAGAAGGAGGTCGAGGACACCACCAACGAGGTCACCAAGACTCCGAAGAAGTTGGTCGACAAGACCAAGGAGGTCCTCAAGGACCCGGTGGGCGAGGTCGAGGAGACCCTGACCTACGCCCAGGCGGAGAAGATCTGCCTGGACCGGGGCCTGCGGCTGAGCAAGCTGCTCAGCTGCATCAACGGCCTGCTCGACTGACGGGCGGCTGCCCCTCACCCAATTTCGGGGATCATCTGGCTCGTTCCCTGTGCGCACCCGACCTGGCTGTGTGAGGCTGTCCCCAGAGGCACGGGGAGGCCACCGATGGGGTTCTTGCACAGACTGCTGGCGGTGGCTCTGCCCGTGCCGATGGTGTTGGCCGGGTGGTACGTCGGAGCCTCCTCCTCAGGACCCGGGGCCTCGGCGGTCCTCGCGACCCACCCCGACGCGGACGGTCCCCCGGCCCGCGTGGTGGCGGGGCCGTTCGACCCCGGTGGGATCAGCGCCCTCACCCCCCAGACCGCGACGGCCGGGGCGATCGCCCCCGGCGTCGCTCCCGAGGACGTGGTGAGCCTCGGACGCACCGCTGCTGCCACGGACATCCCGGCCATCGCCCTGACGGCCTACCAGCGCGCCGGTGCGGTGATCGACCGCGCGGACGGCTCCTGCAACCTCGAGTGGGAGCTCGTGGCGGCCATCGGCCGGGTGGAGTCCGACCACGGCCGGCACGAGGGCAGCCAGCTGAACGCTCGCGGGGTGGCCCGTCCGCCGATCCTGGGGGTCCCGCTCGACGGTCGACCCGGCACCAGCGAGATCGCCGACACCGATGCCGGGCACCTCGACGGGGACACCCGGTGGGACCGCGCGGTCGGCCCGATGCAGTTCATCCCCTCGACCTGGTCGCACGTGGCCGTGGACGCCGACGGTGACGGCCTGCGGGACCCGCAGGACATCGACGACGCCGCCCTCGCCGCCGCCGTCTTCCTGTGCGCCGGAGGCGAGGACCTGGGCAGCGCCGAGGGGCGACGCTCTGCCGTGCACCGCTACAACGCCTCCGACGAGTACGTCGACCTGGTCCTGGAGATCATGGCGGCCTACGCCCGCACCAGCACCCCCGAGATGCACCCCGCACCCGACCTGGAGGCGATCCGGATCGGGACGCCGCACCGGCCGCTGCCGGCCCCGGATGACTCCGCGTCCGCGGCCGACGGCCGGACGGCTGAGGCGAAGACCGGCACGAAGGACCGGGGTCCGCAGGCAGGCTCGCGGAAGCAGCCCGCCGCCCGGGGCCAGCGGGCAGCCGGGGGTTCCCGGCCGGCCGCTGCCGGGAAGGCGCGTCGCCCCGCACGGGACTCGCAGGGCACCCAGCGCCCGCGCGACGAGAAGGGTGCGGACCGGGAGAAGCAGGCGAACCAGGAGACCGAGAAGAAGCCGAAGCGGGAGCGGGAGCGGGAGCGGGACACCGAGTCCACGAAGCCCCCGGTCGAGCAGGAGCCCGCGGACGAGCAGGACCCCGGGAAGGGAACGCCAGCGGACGAGCCTGGGCAGGACCCGAGCCCGAAGCCCGACGAGGAGCCCACGGAGCCCCCGGCCGAGGAGCCCACGGAGCC
>CAZRKV010000190.1:3281-5836 GCA_964600305.1 uncultured Nocardioides sp.
CGAGGAGCCCACGGAGCCCCCGGCCGAGGAGCCCACGGAGCCACCCGCTCAGGAGCCAGAGGAGCCCCCGGCGAACGACCCGGCCGGTGACCTGCCGGCGTGCCTGCTCGATGACGACGCGCTGGACCCCGTCATCGGCCTGACGCTGGAAGAGCTGATCGCCCTGGCGCCGGAGGACATCACCGAACGGCTCGCCGACCTCGAGCTGTGCGTGGGCTGGGTCGACACCGATGCGGACGGGCTCCCCGAGACGCCGCCGCCGTCCGGCAGCTAGCCGGGCAGCCCGATGACCCCGCCGTGGTCCGGCGGGGTGTGGGGCGGGGTCGTCAGGGTTCGCTGAGACGTGGTCCGGCCACGGGTCCGGCCACGGGTCCGGTCTCGGGTCTGCTCACGGCGCGATCGCCGGTGCGGTGGTCGGGGTGTGGGCAGCCGGGCCCGGTGTGGGGCTCCCCGGCCGGGGTGATGCGGGTGGTGCCGATGTGGTCGCGGTGGTACATCGCGCCCATCGGGCTGGTCCAGACGAATCCGGTCGGCCCGATGGCCTGGTGGTGCCAGCCGCCGTGGGTCTTGGCCCGGTGGTGGCGCCGACACAGGGGCGCGAGGTTGCCGGTGCAGGTGGCGCCGCCGTCGCGGTGAGCGACGGTGTGGTCCAGGTCGCAGGCCCGGGCCTGGCGGGTGCACCAGGGGAACACGCAGGTGGGGTGGCGCAGCCGGGTCTGCTCGGCCAGTCGGTCGGGGATCTGGTAGGCCTCGGTGTGGTGGTGGGAGGCCAGGTCCAGCACCGGCCTGACCACGACCTGGGCGTCCGGATCGGCGCACCAGGCGCGGACCTGGTCCACGCTCAGCGTCCGGCGCAGGTTCTCCACCCGCGCCAACCCGCCACCGCCCGGCCCGCCGGTGATGGCCTCGGCGGCGAGGTGGGCGTAGAGCACCACCTGCCGCGGCCGCCGGGTGCGCGGCCGCGGACCGCGACCGTCCCCCGGCGCGTCGCGCTCAGCGTCACCACCGCCATCGGCCTCGGCGCCGGGGCCGGATCCGTGGTGGGGCTCGAGGTCGAGGGCGAGCTGGCGGCGAGCGATCCGCGCGATGGCCCGGGAGCGGCGTACGTCCAGCGACTCGGTCGACCCGAGGGCGGTCAGGGCGGCAGCCTCCTGACCGATCGCGTGGTCCAGGTCGAGCCCGTCGGCCAGGTCCAGCACCCCGTGCAGCCCGACGGTGCCCTGCTGGCTGTCGACCTGCCGGGTGTCCAGGTCCAGGTGTCGGGAGTCGGCCTCCCGGCGCCGCCGGGCCTGCAGGGTCTCCGGCATGAACCGGGCGATCGCCTCCTCGACCAGCCGGTCCAGCTGCACCGGCCCCACCCGACCGGCCACCGCAGCCGCGTGGACGTCGACGAACGCCGCGGCCTCGGCGGTGAGCGTGGTGGTGGCCTGCGCGACCCGTCGGGCCTGCCACGGCGGCACCGCCCGGTCCCCGACCAGCGCCCACAGCCGCGGCAACCGGTGCGCCAGCTCCAACGCCTCCCCCACCAGCCGCTTGCCGGCCTCGGTGGAGATCCCCAGCGCGGCGGCGAACTCGACCAGGCAGAACTCCGCCACCACCGGCGCTCCCTCCCCGGCGATCGCCAGCCCGGTCTCACCCCAGGCCGCCTGCTGGGTCGGCATCGCCTCCGTCTCATCCGCGGGGTGCAGCGCCGCCCACGCCACCGCCGACTCCAGCACCCGCGCCGCATGGTCGAACTCAGCCGCCCGGTCCCGACGCACCCGAGCCAACACCGCCGCCGCGGTGACCCCCGAGTCCGTCCCTGCCGTTGCCATGACCCAAGTCCACCACCGGCCACCGACAGTCCGAGGACTCCGTGGGCGTCGAATCCACGAGGACTTCGAGCGCCTCGGCTCGAGGATGCCGGCCGAGGGGCCGAACGCGACAGCGTCGGTCAGCCGCGCAGCAGTCGCGCCGCCTCCGCGGCCCAGTAGGTCAGCACGATGTCCGCACCCGCGCGCCGGATGGAGGTGAGCGCCTCGAGGATCGCCGGCTCGCGGTCGATCCAGCCGCGCGCCGCGGCGGCCTCGACCATGGAGTACTCCCCCGAGATGTTGTACGCCGCCACGGGCACGTCCACGGCGTCACGCACCCGGCGTACGACGTCGAGGTAGGACAGCGCCGGCTTGACCATCACGATGTCGGCGCCCTGCTGGACGTCGAGGAGCGCCTCGCGGACCCCCTCGACGGCGTTGGGCGCGTCCTGCTGGTACGTGCGGCGGTCGCCGGTCAGCGAGGAGTCCACCGCCTCGCGGAAGGGGCCGTAGAAGGCGGAGGCGTACTTCGCCGAGTAGGCGAGGATGGAGACGTCGGTGTGCTCCGCGCCGTCCAGGGCGCTGCGGATGACCGCCACCTGGCCGTCCATCATCCCGCTGGGTCCGACCATGTCGACCCCGGCGGCCGCCTGGGCGAGCGCCATCTCGGCGTACCGCTCCAGGGTCCGGTCGTTGTCGACCTGGCCGTCACCGGTCAGGACCCCGCAGTGGCCGTGGTCGGTGAACTCGTCGAGGCACAGG
>CAZRKV010000191.1:0-5835 GCA_964600305.1 uncultured Nocardioides sp.
GAGGGTGGCCCGGAGCTGGCCGACCGGCTCGAGGCCGAGGGCTACGACAGGTACACGAAGGCCCGCGCCTGATCGAGGAGGTCGCAGCGGGCCCGGACACCGGCTCGGCGCCCCGGAGGAGAGGACAACAGATGGACGGGCTGCTACCCGGCCTGGAGGTCATCCGCAAGGACTTCCCGATCCTGCAGCGGCGGCTGGCCGGCGACCTGCCCCTGGTCTACCTCGACAGCGCCAACACCTCGCAGAAGCCGCAGGTCGTGATCGACCGGATGGTCGACCACCTCGAGCACCACAACGCCAACGTCGCACGGGCGATGCACCAGCTCGGCGCCGAGTCGTCCGAGGCGTTCGAGGCGGCCCGCGACCGGGTGGCCTCGTTCATCAAAGCCCCCTCCCGGGACGAGGTGGTGTTCACCAAGAACGCCTCCGAGGCGCTCAACCTGGTCGCGAACTCGCTGGCGTGGGCGCGCCTGGACCGCGAGGGGGGTGGCTGGTCGATCGGTGCGGGCGACGAGGTCGTGATCACCGAGATGGAGCACCACTCCAACATCGTCCCCTGGCAGCTGCTCACCGAGCGCACGGGCGCGCGGTTGCGGTGGTTCGGCCTGACCGACTCCGGCGAGCTGGACACCACCGACGTCGAGGACCTGATCACCGAGCGCACCAAGGTCGTCTCCCTGACCTGGGTCTCGAACATGCTGGGCACGATCAACCCCGTCCGGGTGATCGCCGACCGAGCCCACGAGGTGGGCGCCCTCGTGGTCGTCGACGCCTCCCAGGCGGTGCCGCAGCTGCCGGTCGACGTGGTCGCGTCCGGAGCCGACCTGCTCGCCTTCACCGGGCACAAGGCCGTGGGCCCCACGGGCGTGGGGGTGCTGTGGGGGCGCCGCGAGGTGCTCGACCAGCTCCCCGTCTTCCTCGGTGGTGGCGAGATGATCGAGACCGTGACCATGGAGCACTCGACGTGGGCCCCGCCGCCGTACAAGTTCGAGGCCGGCACCCCGCCGATCGTCGAGGCGGTCGGGCTGGGGGCGGCGGTCGACTACCTCGCCGAGGTCGGCATGGAGCACGTCCACCGGCACGAGCAGGCCATCACCGGCTACGCCCTCGAGGGCCTGGCCACCGTGCCCGGGCTGCGGGTGCTGGGGCCGGAGGACCCGACGCGGCGCGGGGGAGCGATCTCGTTCGAGGTCGAGGGCCTGCACCCGCACGACATCGCCCAGGTGCTCGACTCGCGCGGCGTCGCCGTCCGGGCCGGTCACCACTGCGCCAAGCCCGCGCACCGGCGCTTCGGGGTGCAGAGCTCCACCCGGGCCTCGTCGTACCTCTACACCACGCCGGCGGAGATCGACGCCCTCGTCGAGGGGCTCCACCACACCCGTCACTACTTCAGGTTGGACTGAGCACGATGAGCCAGATGGACCTGGATGCGCTGTACCAGGAGATCATCCTCGACCACTACAAGAACCCCCTCAACGCCGGCCTGAGGGAGCCGTTCGAGGCCGAGGTGCACCACGTGAACCCCACCTGCGGTGACGAGCTCACGCTGCGGGTGCACCTCGAGGGCGGCACCGTCGCCGACATCTCCTACGAGGCCGAGGGCTGCTCGATCTCGCAGGCGTCCACGTCGGTGATGACCGAGCTGGTCATCGGCAAGACCGTCGACGAGGCGATGGAGGTCCTCGAGGCCTTCCAGGAGCTGATGAGCGGCCGGGGGGGCACCGAGCCGGACGAGGACGTACTGGAAGATGCCGTGGCCTTCGCGGGAGTCGCGAAGTTCCCGGCGCGCGTGAAGTGCGCGCTACTGTCGTGGATGGCCTGGAAGGACGCGACCCTGCAGTCGGTCGACCGGGTCGACACCAAGGAGGAGCAGGAATGACCGAGCAGACCACCGACCACAGCGACCTGCCCGAGGTCGACACCGAGGCACTCAACTCCGGTCAGGGTCCCTCGGTGAGCCCCGAGGACGTCACCGAGGCGATGAAGGACGTCGTGGACCCCGAGCTGGGGATCAACGTCGTCGACCTGGGGCTGGTCTACGGCGTCCACGTCGACGAGGACACCA
Organism: uncultured Nocardioides sp.; assembly: GCA_964600305.1. Classification (GTDB taxonomy): domain Bacteria; phylum Actinomycetota; class Actinomycetes; order Propionibacteriales; family Nocardioidaceae; genus Nocardioides. The sequence goes on from CAZRKV010000191.1 coordinate 2,066, forward strand.
ACGCCGTGATCGACATGACCCTGACCTCGGCGGCGTGCCCGCTCACCGACGTCATCGCCGACCAGACCGACTCCGCGCTGGAGGGCCTGGTCAACGAGGTGATGATCAACTGGGTCTGGATGCCGCCGTGGGGTCCGGACAAGATCACCGACGACGGCCGCGAGCAGCTGCGGGCCCTCGGCTTCAACGTCTGAGTCGCGTCGAGCGCCCCGGCCCCCTGCGACGATGGATGTCACCTGGCGCCAGGCGCTCGCGTGGCGCCAGGCGCGGCAGTACGTCGAGCCGGTGGGCCGGGCGTCCACCGAGGACGTCGTGCGCCGCCTGGGCGCCGTCCCCGCCTGGTCCGGCGACCCCGACCTGGCCGTCGGGCTGCGTCGGCGCGACTCCGAGCCCGGTGACGTCGCCCGGGCGCTGGGGGAGGGGCGGCTGCTGAAGACCTACGCGTTCCGCGGGTCCACGCACCTGATGGCACCCGAGGACGCGGGCCGCTACCTCGCGCTGCGCGCGGCGGGCCGGATGTGGGAGCGGCCGAGCTGGCAGCGGTACTACGGCCTGGCCCCGGAGGACTGGCCCGCGCTGCGGGAGGTCGTCCGCGGCGCCGTGGCCGAGGCTCCGGCGACCCGGGAGGAGATCGGTGCCGCCGTGGCCGGTCACGCCCGGTTCCGCCACCTCGCCCCGGTGTTCACCGAGGGGTCGGACACCTTCCTCAAGCCCTTCGCCTGGCAGGGCGACCTGTGCTTCGGCCCCGACCGCGAGGGCCGGCTCACCTTCCAGGCCCCCGGCGCCAACCCCCGCTGGGGCGGGATCCCCCACCTCGACGAGGCGGGGCACGGGGCCGTCCTGGCCTACCTCGCGACATACGGCCCGGCCACGCCGGACCACCTCCAGTACTGGCTGGGCGAGGGGCTCGGTGCCGGACGCCGGCGGATCACCGGTTGGCTCGCCGACCTCCGGGACCGGGTGGTCCCCGTCCGGGTGGCCGGGGAGCCCGCGCTCCACCCGGCCGAGCTGCTCGACGACCTCGCAGCCACCCAGCCGACCGGAGCCGTGCGGTTGCTCCCCGGGCACGACCAGTGGGTGCTCGGTCCGGGCACGGCCGATCCCCGCGTGGTCCCTCCGGACCACCGCGCCGCGGTCTCGCGGGGCGCGAACCTGGTGCTGGCCGCCGGGGTGGTGTCGGGCACCTGGCGACTCACCCGGGGCGACCTCGCGATCACCTGGTTCGCCGAGGGGACCCCGCCCCGGGACGAGCTCGAGCGGGAGGCCCACCGGGTCGCCGGCCTCCTCGACCGGCCGGTCGAGCCGAGGATCGAGCCGAGGACCGAGGTGTTGTGACGTGCCGAGCGAGGCCACCACGACCGTCCGCGTCCCGCCCGCGCGGTGGGAGCGATGGGTGGAGAACTTCCGCACCCGGCACGGCGAGACCGGGTGCGAGGTCGACGAGGGGCAGCTCGTCGGCACGGCGCTCGACGGGTCCACCTTCGCGGCGGCGCTGCCCTTCGGGCGCCGCTACCAGGGACCGCCCGACGTCGAGCCGTTCGCTGCGCAGGCCGACCCACCCGCCGAGTGGGGCGTGCTCCTCGTCCGCAAGGGCGGGTTCGCGGTCGCCCGCCTGGTCGGGGCCGAGATCGCGGCGTCGAAGGTCGGGCAGCGCCACGTGCAGGGACGCACCAAGGCCGGCGGGCAGTCCCAGCAGCGCTTCGCGCGCCGCCGTGCCCAGCAGGCCAGGGTCGCGTACGGCGCCGCGGCCGAGCACGCCGACCGGATCCTGGGGGGCCTGGCTCCGGACGCCCCGCTGGTGACCGGGGGCGACCGGGCCGCGGTCGCCGCGGTCCTGGAGGACCACCGGCTGGCCCCGCGGGCCGCCAGCGTGGTGGAGCCCTGGCTCGCCGTCCCCGATCCGCGGCGCTCGGTGCTGGAGGATGCCGTGCGCGACGCCGGCGCCCTCCACGTCCACGTCCGCAACCGCTGACCAGTCACTTCTGCCCCTGCAGGGCGCGCCGACACGTCACTTCCTTCCCACGGCGCGCGGGAAGAACTGACCTCTCGCGGGCCTAGGCTGGGGAGGAGTTGACGGGTCGGCGAACGGGCCGACCGGCGCCGGGGAGGGCAGATGTGGCAGCCGCGGCCGGAGTGGCAGCGCCTGTCCCACGGCGCGGGACCCTCCACGGTCGGCGTGTGGGCGACCACCGGTCCCGAGGGCGCCCTCGTGGTCAAGCGCCTGGCCGCGCCCGCGGCCGAGGACCCGCCCTGGCTCACCGACGAGCGCTCCTTCGCCTGGTGGCGCCGGCCGGCGGAGGTGGCGGCCAGCGGGCTGGTCACCGCGACGCCGGGCTTGCGCGCCCTGCCCGCGGTGCGGGTGGAGGAGGACGAGGAGGGGCTCACCGTCTGGGAGCCGTGGGTGGAGGCGGCCGACCATCCCGGCCCCTTCCTCGCGCGTGCGCTGGGCCGGTTCGCCGGGGCGGACGTCCGTGCGCGCTGGCTGGCCACCGACCAGCTCGCCGACCGGCTGCGCATGACCGCCGAGCGCGGGGGCTGGCCGACCCTGGAGCAGACCGCGGCCGGCGACGTCGTACGCCGCCTCTGGGCCCGCCGCTCCCGGCACCTCGACCAGCTCGCGGAGCTGCCCCGGGTGCTCCAGCACGGGGACCCGGTCCCGGCCAACCTCCGCGGCCGCGACGGGGACGACGTGCTGGCGCTCGACTGGGCCACGCTCGGCCTCGGGCCGGTGGGCGGCGATCTCGGCTACCTCTCGCTGTCGACGCGGGAGGAGCTGGGCCCGCTGCTCGACGCGTACCTCACCGGAATCCCCGCCGGTGCCGCGAGCGCGGACCAGGCCCTGCTGGGGGCGCGGATCACCGCCGTGCACACGGTCGTCACCCGGGCGGAGTGGGCGCTGGCCGCTGCCGGCCGGGGCGGGGGACCGGTGACGGCGCGGTACCGCCACCCGGCCGTCGCGCCGCACCTGGCGGCCCTGCAGCGGCAGCTCCCCCACCTCGAGGCGCTGCTCTGACCCCCCGGGAGGCGGGGCGCCGGGGCTGCCGAGGGCCCGTCCGGGGGCGTGCGGGCCGTCCGTAGACTGGGCGGTCTGATGATCACCGCCCAATCGCTCGAGATCCGTGCCGGTGCTCGCCTGTTGATGGAGGACGTGAGCTTCCGCGTCGGGCCCGGCGACAAGGTCGGCCTCGTCGGCCGCAACGGGGCGGGCAAGACCACCCTGACCAAGGTGCTCTCCGGCGAGACGCAGCCGGCCTCCGGGTCGGTCACCCGCACCGGCGAGGTGGGGTACCTCCCGCAGGACCCGCGCACCGGTGACCTCGACGTGCTGGCGCGCGACCGGATCCTGTCCGCCCGGGGCCTCGACGACGTCGTACGCCGGCTGCGGGACGCCGAGGAGGAGATGGCCTCGGCCGACCCCGACCGCGCCGAGCGTGCGATGAACCGCTACACCCGCGCGGACAACGAGCTGCACGCCGGCGGCGGGTACGCCGCGGAGGCGGAGGCGGCCCAGATGGCCCACAGCCTGGGGATCGAGGACCGGCTGCTCTCCCAGCCGCTGCGCACCCTCTCCGGCGGCCAGCGCCGCCGGGTCGAGCTCGCCCGGATCCTGTTCTCCCAGGCCGAGACGCTGATCCTCGACGAGCCGACCAACCACCTCGACGCCGACTCGATCGTGTGGCTGCGGGAGTTCCTGCGCTCCTACCGCGGCGGGGTGGTGGTGATCAGCCACGACACCGGGCTGCTGGAGGCGACGGTCACCAAGGTGCTGC
>CAZRKV010000192.1:0-5715 GCA_964600305.1 uncultured Nocardioides sp.
GACCTCGGTCCACAGCCGGCGGGCCGACTCCAGGGTCGCGGCGGTGTCGAAGGCGAGCTCGGGGGAGACCTCGATCGAGACCCGGCCGTCGATCCCGTCGGTCGCGCGGAAGGTGTCGGCCAGCACGTCGCAGGCGTCGCGGACGTCGGTGGTGGTCAGGTCGAGGACCGCCCGGTCCACGTCCGCCCCGGCGGCCGCCAGCTCGCGCACCTGGGGGTCGTACCGGTCGCCGTCGGCCAGGGCGGAGGCGAAGATGGAGGGGTTGGTGGTCACCCCGACCACGGAGTGGTCGCGCACCAGCCCGGCCAGGCCACCGGACTCGATCCGCTCGCGGGAGAGGTCGTCGAGCCAGATCGACACCCCGGCCTCCGCGAGCTCCTTCAGACGGTCTGCCATGGGGACTTCCCTTCCTCGACGAAGACGAACTGGGTCAGCGGGCGGACTTCTCGACCGCGCGCAGGCTCTCGTGCGCGGCGAGCACGACGGCCTCGGCCGTCACGCCGAGCTCCGCGAACAGGGTGGCGAAGTCGGCGGAGGCACCGAAGTGCTCCAGGGAGACGCTGCGCCCGTGGTCGCCGACCACGTCGCGCCAGCCCTGGGCGACACCGGCCTCGACGCTCACCCGCGCCTTCACGAACGGGGGGACCACCTGGTCCCGGTAGGCCTGGTCCTGGGCGTCGAACCACTCCCGGCAGGGCATGGAGACCACGCGGGCCTGGACCCCTTCGTCGGCCAGGCGGCGCCGCGCCTCGACGGCGAGCTGCACCTCCGAACCGGTGGCCACGAGGACCACGTCGGGCACGCCGTCGGGCGCGTCCAGCAGGACGTAGCCGCCGCGGGCCACGCCGTCGGCGGCCCCCCAGCGCTCGCCGTCGACGGTGCCGCGCGGGAAGGTGGGCACGTTCTGCCGGGTCAGGGCCAGCCCGACCGGGCCGTTCGGCTCCTCCAGCACGGTGCGCCAGGCGGCGACGGTCTCGGTGGCGTCGGCCGGGCGCACCCCGGCCCGGCCCGGGCTCGCGCGCCGGGCGGCGAGGGGCTCGCTCGGCGGGGGGGTGGGACCGTCCTCGCCCAGCCCGATCGAGTCGTGGGTCCACACGTAGGTGACCGGCAGCTGCATCAGCGCGGCCAGGCGCACGGCCGGGCGCATGTAGTCGGAGAAGACCAGGAAGGTCCCGCCGTACACCCGCGTCCCGCCGTGCAGGGCGATGCCGTTCATCACCGAGCCCATGGCGTGCTCACGGACACCGAAGTGGAGCACCCGGCCGTACCGGTGGCCCTGGAAGTCGGTGGTGGAGTGCTCCTCGGGGATGAACGACGGCTCTCCGGAGGGTGTGGTGTTGTTGGAGCCGCCCAGGTCGGCCGAACCGCCCCAGAGCTCGGGCAGGACCGGGGCGACGGCGGAGAGCACTGCCCCGGAGGCCTTGCGGGTGGCGGTGCCCTTGGCGTCGGCCTCGAACTGCGGCAGGTCGCTCGCCCAGCCCTCGGGCAGGCCGTGCGAGGCCAGCCGGTCCAGCAGCGCCTTGTGCTCGGGGTGGTCGGCGGCCCACTTCTCGATGCGGTCCTGCCACTCGGCCTCGGCCGCGCGGCCCCGCGCCACCAGGGACCGGGTGTGCTCGAGGACCTCCGACTCGACGTTGAAGGTGATGGCGGGGTCGAAGCCGAGGACCTCCTTGGTCGCCCGGACCTCGTCGTCACCCAGGGCGGACCCGTGGGCCGCGGCGGTGTGCCGGGCGTTGGGCGCGGGCCAGGCGATGATCGTGCGCAGCACGATGATGCTCGGCCGCCCGGTGTCCGCCTCGGCGGCCTCGAGCGCCTCCCACAGCGACTCGACGTCCTCCTGGTAGTGCCCGGGACGCTGCTCCCCGCCGGTCCAGTCCACGACCTGCACGTGCCAGCCGTAGGCCTCGTAGCGCTGCGCCACGTCCTCGGTGAAGGCGATGTCGGTCCCGCCCTCGATCGAGATCCGGTTGTCGTCGTAGACCACGGTCAGGTTGCCGAGCTGCTGGACGCCGGCCAGCGACGACGCCTCGGCGCTGACGCCCTCCTGCAGGTCGCCGTCGCTGGCGAGCACGTAGACGTGGTGGTCGAACGGGCTCGACCCGGTCTCGGCGTCGGGATCGAGCAGGCCGCGCTCGCGGCGGGCCGCCATGGCCATGCCCACGGCGTTCGCGAGCCCCTGCCCGAGCGGACCGGTGGTGGTCTCGACGCCTGCGGTGTGGCCGTGCTCGGGGTGGCCGGGTGTCTTCGAGCCCCACGTGCGCAAGGACTTGAGGTCCTCCAGCTACAGCCCGTAGCCGCCCAGGTACAGCTTGGTGTAGAGTGTGAGGCTGGAGTGTCCGCAGGAGAGGACGAACCGGTCCCGTCCGGGCCACTCGGGATTCGCGGGGTTGTGCCGCATCCGCTTCTGGAAGAGCATGTGGGCCACCGGGGCCAGCGTCATCGCGGTGCCGGGGTGGCCGTTGCCGACCTTCTGCACCGAGTCCATGGCGAGCACCCGGGCGGTGTCCACGGCGCGCGCGTCGAGATCGGTCCAGTCCAGTGTCGTCACGAGGGTCCTCTCGGGTGGGGGCGGAGGCCGTGCCCGGCGGGGCGCACGGCCGGTTCGAGCCTACCGAGGAGCGGGGATAGACTCGAAGTCGCACTACGTCCCCCCGCGTCCGGTGCCGGCCCGCCTGGCGGGTGCGTCACCGGTGTGCGGCCCCCCGGCACACCGAGGTTCCTTGCGTTGACCCCCGCCGAGCAGTCGGCTGCTGCTGCACGCCGGCAGCGCGACCCCGATCGTCGTACGCCGGAGCGGGCCACCTGGCGCGACGTGGTCGCGGCGTACGTCGGGCTCACCAAGCCCCGGGTCATCGAGCTGCTGCTGCTCACCACCGTCCCCGTGATGTTCTTCGCGGCGCGTGGGGTGCCCGAGCTCGGGCTCGTGGTGGCCACCGTCGTGGGCGGGACCCTCTCGGCGGGCTCCGCGTCGGCGTACAACTGCGTCTACGACCGCGACATCGACGAGCAGATGCGGCGCACCCGCCGTCGCGCGATCCCACGGCACGTGGTCTCGCCGGGCGCCGCCCTGGTCTTCGCCACGGTGCTCGCCGTGCTGTCCACGGTGGTGCTGGCGGTCTGGGTGAACTGGCTCTCGGCGGGCCTGGCGCTGCTCGCGAACGCCTTCTACGTCCTCGTCTACACGATCTTCCTGAAGCGGCGCACCGCCCAGAACATCGTGTGGGGCGGCATCGCCGGCTGCTTCCCGGCCCTCATCGGCTGGACGGCGGTGACCGGTCGGCTCGCCTGGGAGCCGGTCATCCTGTTCCTCGTCGTGTTCTTCTGGACGCCGCCGCACACCTGGGCGCTGGCGCTGCGCTACCGCGAGGACTACGCGCGGGTGGACGTCCCGATGCTGCCGGTACGACGCGACGCGGCCACGGTGAGCCGGCAGGTGCTGTGGTACTCGGCGGCGATGGTGCTCACCTCGCTGGCGCTGTGGCCGGTTGCGGGCACCGGGTTGTTCTACCCGGTCGCGGCAGCCGTGCTCGGCGGGGCCTTCCTGACCGAGGCGTGGCGGATGTGGCGTCGCGCCGCCGGGAGCGACGAGCTCACGGTGGTCAAGCCGATGCGGCTGTTCCACTGGTCGAACATGTACCTGTCGCTGCTCTTCGTGGCGGTGGCGGTCGAGCCGCTGATCACCGGCTGAGCCGGCCTCCGGGTCCGCGCCCGGATTCCTGCCGTGGTTTGATGCCGGGGTGCAGACGGTGGACGAGGTTCCCTTCCCGGAGATCCTGTCCGGGATCGCCGAGGCGGTCATCTTCGCGGACCGCGACGGGATCATCCGGCTGTGGAACACCGGGGCGGGCGTGGTCTTCGGCTTCAGTGCGGCCGAGGCGGTGGGCCAGAGCCTGGACCTGATCATTCCCGAGCGGCTCCGCGAGCCGCACTGGCGCGGCTACCACGCCGCCATCGACCGGGCCGCGACGACGGGCGGCCGCCGTGCCCGGCTGACCCGTGGCAGGCACCGGGAGCCGGACCGGAAGCTCTACGTGGAGATGTCGTTCGCCGTGGTGACCGGGGCGGACGGGAGGGCGCTGGGAGCCGTGGCGGTCGCCCGCGACGTCACCGAGCGGCACCTCGCCGAGCGCGCGAAGCGCAGGCGGCTGGCCGGCCGGGACTGACCCGGGCGCAGCACGGCCGGCCGAGGGCCCGGCTGACGGCCATGTGGGTGTGGGGGAGCTATGGGGCGTCTCGCCGTCCGAACAGCGAGGGGATCCGGCTGGAGGCCAGCAGCACCCAGGTCACCGAGGCGATCAGCACCGCCGCCCCGAACATGTGCAGGTCGACCAGCCCGATCGGCAGGTGCGTGAAGTACTGCACGAAGCCCACCACCCCCTGGCCCGCGGTCACCGCGAGCAGCAACAGCGCCGGACGGTGCGCCCGGGTGCCGCGGCTGGCGATGTAGAGCGCCACCGCCAGGCCGGTGAAGGCGAACACCAGGTCCGCGTGCAGCTGAGCCATCTGCTCGGGGGAGAGGCCGTTGCGGGCGCTGGCGGTGTTGCCCGCGTGCGGGCCGGAGCCGGTGACCACCGTGCCCGCGTAGAGCACCAGCCACGCCGCGACGTACAACGCCCAGCCCAGGACGGCGGGGCGGGGCAGCCGCCCGTCGATGCGCCACAGGAACAGCACCGCGACCGCGATGATCGCCATCGAGGAGATCATGTGCAGCGACACCACCCACGGGTTCAGGTCGGTCAGCACGCTGATCCCGCCGATCACGGCCTGCAGCGGGATGCTCAGCGCCACGACGCCGGCGATGATCCGCAGCTCCCGGCGACGGGTCTGCCACGCCGCCACGAAGGCCAGGACCACCACGGCCGCGAGCACGAAGACCAGCATCCGATTGCCGAACTCGATCGCGGAGTGGATGTTCAGCTCCCCGCGCGGGGTCAGCGAGCCGGCATGGCAGTCCGGCCAGGTCGGGCAGCCGAGTCCGGAGGCGGTGAGGCGCACCGCTCCGCCGGTGACCACCAGGACGATGTTCATCACCAGCGAGGCCCACCCGAGCTGGCGGACGTACCGGTCCAGGCGCCAGACCGGTCGCGCGCCGAGCCGGGTAGGCGGCCCCGCGTCCTCGGAGGTGGTCATTCCCATGAGAAGGTCCTTGCCGTCAGGGCCGTGCCGACCAGTGCCCACACCAGCAGCGTGACCAGGGCGGTTCCGGCGACGTGGCCGTCGATCAGGGCGGCCCGCATCCCCTCCCCGAGCGCGCCCGACGGCAGCCACTGTGCCACGGCACCCCACGCCCCGTAGGAGGAGGTCGGCAGTACCACCGCGCCACCGGCCAGCAGCAGCAGGTAGATCAGGTTGGCCGCGGCGAGGGTGGCCTCGGCGCGCAGCACGCCGGCGACGAACAGGCCCAGCGAGGCGAACGCCGCGGTGCCGAGCAGTACGCACAGGAAGCAGCCCAGCACGGTCCCCGCGGAGGCGTCCGGGCGCCAGCCGAGCAGGAGGCCGACCACGCAGATGATCGCGACCTGGAAGACCTCGACGAAGACCAGGCCGCCGATCTTGCCGCAGAGCAGCCCGGAGCGGGGCAGCGGTGAGGAGCCGAGCCGCTTGATCACGCCGTAGCGACGCTCGAACCCGGTGGCGATGGCCAGGGACGTGAAGGCGGAGGACATCACCGCCAGCGCGAGCACGCCGGGGGTGAACACGTCCACCGGGCGCTGG
>CAZRKV010000193.1:0-5681 GCA_964600305.1 uncultured Nocardioides sp.
TGGAGGTGGTGGCGTTCGCCGGGTTCGTGGTGGCGTCAGGCAACGCGGGGAGGGACCGGCCGCCGCGCGGCGAGGAAGACCGAGGAGCCGAAGGGTAGGTCGTGCCGTCGCAGCACCCGTTCCTCGAGGCCGCAGAGCCCGGTCAGCACCCGGTCGAGGAGCGGGGAGACCTGCGGCAGCTGCTGGGCGTCACCGGAGCGTGGGCCGCGGACCCGACGCGAGGCGCGCTCGAGGGCGAAGAGGGGGAAGACCCCGGCGAAGCCGTGGGTGCAGCGCAGGGGCTCCAGCCCCGCCCCGACCACCGCGGACAGCAACCGCCGGCGCGTGTAGCGGCGATGGTGCCCGGCGCGGACGTCGTGGTCGGTCCAGGCCCACTCGTAGGCCGGCACCGAGCACAGCAGCCGGCCTCCCGGCCGGAGCACCCGGACGACCTCCGCCAGCGCCCGGGCCTCGTCCGGGCAGTGCTCGACCACGTCGAAGGCGCCGACCACGTCGAAGGACTCGTCGGCGAAGGGCAGGGCCTCGAGGGAGGCGAGCACCCCCCGGCCCGGGGCCAGGCCGCGCGGGTCCAGGTCCACGCTGAGCTGGTGCTCGCCCCGCATCCAGCCCACGCTCGGCCCGTCGGCGCTGCCCACGTCCAGCACGTCCGCGGGGCGGCCGAGGAACCCGCCCAGCGCGGCCTCGAGCAGGCCGGCCCGCGCCCGGTGCCACCAGTAGTCGGGCTGGTCGACCGAGGAGGAGCCCGGCTGCGCCACCGGCCGCTGTCCGGGGGCCCGCTCACCCATCGCGCACCGCGGAGAGCAGCTCGTGGAGCACGCGGTCCACGTCGGCGTCGGTCAGGCCGGCGTGGAGGGGGAGGCGCATCAGGCGGCTGCTGACGTCCTCGCTGACGGGGCACGAGGTCTCCCGGGCCGCGAACGTCCGCCCGCCGTCGGAGGAGTGCAGGGGCACGTAGTGGAACGTGGTCGCGACGCCGCGCTCCCGCATCCGTGCCATCACCCGGCTCCGGGTGCCCTGGTCGGGGAGCAGCAGGTGGAACAGGTGCCAGGCCGGCTCGCTCCCCGGGGGCACCACGGGGAGCTGCAGCCCGAGCTCGTCGGCGACCGGGGCGAGGGCGCCGACGTACCGGTGGTGGACCTCGCGCCGTCGGGCCTGCACGGCCTCCGCCTGCTCCAGCTGGGCGAGGAGGTACGCCGCCAGCGTGTCGGCGAGTCCGAAGGAGGACCCGGTGTCGCGCCAGGAGTACTTGTCGACCTCGCCGAGGAAGAAGGCGTGCCGGTCGGTGCCCTTGTCGTAGAGGATCCGGGCCCGGTCCACGTCCGCCGGGTCGTTCAGCACCAGGGCGCCGCCCTCGCCGCAGGTGACGTTCTTGGTCTCGTGGAAGCTCAGGGCCGCCACCCGGCCCAGGCTGCCCAGCGGCTGACCCTGCCAGGACCCGAACAGGCCGTGGGCGGCGTCCTCGACCAGCCACACGTCGGGACGGTCGGCCAGGACCCTGCGCAGGCCCTCGACGTCGAAGGGGACGCCGGCGTAGTGCACGGCGACCACGGCACGCACGGAGTCGTCCAGCAGCGCGGCCACGCTGGCGGGGTCCGGACCGAGGGTGCGGGGCTCGATGTCGCAGAAGAGGATCTGCGCACCCTCCCGCGCGAAGGCCAGGGCGCTGGAGGTGAAGGAGAACGAGGGGACGATGACGGTGTCGCCCGGCTGCAGGTCCAGCAGCATCGCCGACATCTCCAGGGCGGCGGTGCAGGAGGTGGTCAGCAGCACTTCCGCCCCGCCGGTCGCCTCCTGCAGCAACCGGCCGGCGCGCTCGGCGAACGGGCCCGAGGCGGAGGTGTGCCCGTGCTCGAGGGACTCGGCCATGTAGGCGACCTCGTTGCCGAGCACCTGGGCACGGTGGAAGGGGATGGGCGCGTCATCGGTCATGCGCGGGATCCTCCGGGGTCGTGCGGCCAGGGGAGTGGGCGGTCCAGCCGGGCGGCCAGTCGCGCGTCCGCGTCGGCGAACCACGCCCGCACCTGCCGGGCGACACCCGGGTCCAGGTGGTCGTGGGGTTCGCTGGCGGGATCGTCCGGTGCGGGACTGGCGTTGACGGGGCCTCGCAGCTCGGGGCGCACGGTGTCGTCGACGCCCAGGTGCCGCCACAGGTCGACGACCGCCTGCTGGTCGCGGACCAGCTCGTCGAGGAACCCGACGTGCACGAGGTCCCCGAAGGCGTCCCACCAGGGCTCCAGCTGGTCGGCGTACCTGCCTCGCTCGAGGTAGGCGTACGGCGAGACCGAGGTGCGCCCGGGGTCCCACGCTCGCGGGCCCACGAGGTTGTCGGCGAGGGCCTGCGAGAGCGGGCGCTCCTCCAGGCCGCCGGCGACGCTGAACCGCCAGTTCGAGACGGCCCGGGCGAGGGGGTCGCGCAGCTGCACCAGCAGCGGCACGGACCCGAGCACGGCCCGGACCCGTCGGGGCGCCTCCGGGTCCTCCAGGTAGCTGGTGCTCTTCTCGCCGCACAGCTGGTCGGGGCCGGCGTGGCCGAACCAGGTGGCGTCGTACCAGGCGTGGCCCCGCTCGAGCACGTCGTCGGACAGGAACACCTTCGGCTCGGGGCGGCCCGGCCGGGCCATCGCGACCTGCGGGTGGGCCTCCAGCAGGTCGTGGAGGTACGTCGTGCCGCAGCGCTGGGCACCGATGACGAGGAAGTGCCGGTGGGTCATCGCTCGGGTACCCGCTCGGCGACGTGGTGGACCTGGTGGGCGCTCACGGCGTTGAGGGTGTGCACGACGTACTCGCCGAGCATGGCGAGGATCGCGATGATCACCCCGTTGAACACCGACAGCAGCACGACCAGGCTGGTCCACCCTTCGACCCGGGTCTCGCCGACGAGGCCCACGACCAGGTAGATGCCGCCGATCAGGAAGCTGAGCCCGGCGAAGGCGAACCCGGCGACCGCCGTGGCCTGCAGCGGCCACGACGAGTAGCTGAAGAGGATGGTGAGGACCAGGCGCAGGATCCGGAGCAGGTTGTAGTTGCTGCTGCCGACCGTGCGCCGGTCGTGACGCACCGGTGTGTGCGCGGGACGGTGGCAGAACATCAGCGCCTGGCCGGTGATGTAGGGGTTCGCGGTGCGTGAAGCGACGATCCGGTCGACCACGTCCCGGTGGATGATCCGGTAGTTCGACACCGAGAGCCACGGGGGCTGGCCGAAGACGCGGCGGTTGAGCTGGTCGATCATCCGGCTGCCCAGGCGGCGGTAGCCGGCGGCCTGCTTGCTCTCCAGCTGCCCGAAGACGACGTCGTGGCCCGCCATAGCTTTGTCGATGAGCTTGAGTGCCTCCTCCGGCGGGTTCTGCAGGTCGTCGTCCATGGTGATGACGTAGTCGCCGGTGGCCTCCCGGAAGCCGGCGAGGTTGGCGTGGTGCTGGCCGTAGTTGCGCAACAGGTCGATCGCGACCACCCCCGGCACGGTGCGGGCCTTCTCGGCGATCACCGGCCAGCTGTCGTCCGGGCTGCCGTCGTTGACCAGCACCACCTCGTGGTCCAGCCCGGCCTCGGTGAAGACCTCGACCACCCGGTCGACGGTCGTGCCGACGATCCCGGCGCTGTTGTAGACCGGGATCACGATCGAGTAGCGGAAGGACCGGGGGTCCTGGGGCGAAGGCGTCACGAGGACGATCGTTTCATGGTGCGGAGGATGCGACGGGTATCCCGGCGGATGTCGGCGATGGTCGACTCCGGAACCGAGCGCCGGACCCACCACGTCCACCCGCGTGGAGCCGCGCCGGCCCGTCGGTAGTGGAGCCGCAAGCTGGGCCGCAGCCACGGATGGCCCCCCTTGACGGCGATGACCGTGGGGGCCTCCTCGTGGATCACCCGGTCGGCGTACCCGGCCATCCCGCCGGGATGGCTCTCCTCCATGTGGTCGGCCAGGCCGCTCGTGAACATCTGGTACGGGGTGGGGTTCCGCCGCTCCGCGAACACCAGCGCCCCCGGCGCCTGCACCGACAGCAGCGTCGCACCCTCGTCGAGGTGGCGCAGGACCGCCTCGGTGGAGGCGCGCTGCGCCACCATCTGGTCGTCGGCGGACCGGGCCGAGTCGACCCCTGCCGCCACGACGGAGGGGACCACCAGGGTCAGCACGACACCGACCGCGACGGGCGAGGGGAGCCGGCGGGCGAACAGGGGAACCAGGCCACCGAGACCGAGGGTGGCCGGTGGGATGAGGACGAGCGCGTCCGGCCAGTTGTTGAAGGCGACGTTGCTCCAGGCCACGCCCCCGGCCAGACCGAGACCGAGGGCGAGCACCATGCGGGTCCGCCAGTCGGTGGGGGCCGCGCCGCGCAGGGCGACCGCTGCGGCCGCCGCGAGCACCAGCAGGGCGAGCCATCCCGCCAGGAGGACCCAGAGCCCCCAGCCGTACCCCCTGCCCATCGCCTCCCACACCTCCACGGGACGGTCCCAGACGGAGGGCTGGGTGGTGTGGCGGAGGTTGATCAGCACGAAGGCGTCGAGGAAGGTCCGCAGCTGTCCCAAGGCCGCGTAGACCGCGACGAGGAGTGCGAGTGGCGCCAGCCCCCCAGCCACGATCCGGCCCAGGGCCCGGAGCCGGCTGCCGGGTTCGAGCAGCAGGGCGGCGACAGCGGCCACGACGCCTGCGACGAAGAAGGCCGGCTGCCAGGTCAGCGTCGCGAGCGAGACGAGGGCCCCCGCGGTGGCCCAGCGGCGGTGCAGCGTCGCCCAGGCCGCGAGGTAGACCAGGAGCACCATCGGGGTCTTCTCCCGCGGCCCGTAGGCGGCCAGCTCGGAGAAGCCCTGCAGGGTGAGCAGCGCGGCCGCGGACACGAGCCCGGCCAGGGGACTGTCGAAGAGCTGCCGTGCCACGAGGTAGGCCAGCACGACGCACCCGACGGCGAACAGCAGGAACAGTGCCCGGGTGCCGACGACGTCGTCCACGTCGGCCAGTCGGGCGACGAACGTGCCGACCCCGGGCAGGGCGTGGGCAGGGGACCGGCGCGGTTCAGGACGCCGACGTAGGGCGGCACCCCCTCGGCGAACTGCTGACCGGCGTAGGCGTACAGCGCGAGGTCCCGGGTCAGGGCTCCCTGGAACCCACGGGGGAGGTAGACGGCGAGCGCCGCCACCGCCACCACGATGGTCAGCGGGTCGAGCCAGCGGGGCGTGGTGAGGCGGCTCACGGCACCGACTCGTGGACGTACCAGGACCATCCGGGGGCCTCGCCGACGTGGCGGTAGTCCTGCTCGATCACGTCGGCGAGCGGGGCCGGTGCCTCCTCCTGGAGGGCGAGCACGGTCGGCGCCGCCTCGGCGACCCATGCGGCGTACCCCTCCATCCCGCCGGGCCACTCCTCGTCGACGTACCCCTCGAGACCGCCCAGGAACATCTGGTGCCGGGTCGGGTTGGTCAGCTGCGCGAGGACCAGCGGCTGCGGCGCCTCGACGCTGATCACGTCGGCGCCGGACGGCAGCCCGTCGAGCACCTGGGCGACCGCCGCGTCCTGGTCGCGCAGCCGGTCCTCGTCGGTGCTCGTCGAGTGCTGCACCGCCGCCACGACGCCACCGGCCGCCACCAGGGCCGCCCCGGCCGTGGCCACGTGCGGCCGGGCGGGGAGGGTGAGCAGCAGGGCGAGGCCCCCGCCGATCCCGAGGGTGACCGTGGGCATCAGGAAG
>CAZRKV010000194.1:0-2774 GCA_964600305.1 uncultured Nocardioides sp.
CGATCGTGCCCCAGGCGCGCTCGTACTGCGCGCGCTTCTTGGACAGGATCAGGCGACCTTCCTTGTCCTCCTTCTGCAGGACCAGGGCCTCGACCGCGTCGCCGACCTCGACGACCTCGTTGGGGTCGACGTCGTGCTTGATCGACAGCTCTCGGGAGGGGATGACGCCCTCGGTCTTGTAACCGATGTCGAGCAGGACCTCGTCCCGGTCGACCTTGACGATGGTGCCGGCCACGATGTCACCGTCGTCGAAGTACTTGATGGTCTCGTCGATCGCGGCGAGGAATTCCTCCTCCGAACCGACATCGTTGAGCGCCACCTGCGGCGCGTCGGACTCCGGAAGAGTGAAGGTGCTGCTCGTCATAGGGGAATGGGTTCCTTGGATGGGTGGGTGTCTCGTGCGGGCACGCCGGAAGGTCCTGTTTCACTACCGAGCGGGCCGGTCGACTCGGACCGGGCGGGATAGCGAGCGAGGGTCCGCTCCGTCCGGAACCCAGGCAGACCCAACTGGCGCACCCCTCAGGGTACGCGCCGCCCGGACACGGCGTCCAACCCGGCCCCGCGGGGGTCGACCGGCGGGGCGTGGGAGACATGGGTCACGTTGGTGGGTTAGCGTGCCCGCGGGCATGACAATTCCATCCCTGGGGAGGGACATGAGGGGCAGACTCCGTGCTGCCGTGGTGACGGGTGCGCTCGTCGCCGCAGGCACGCTCACGGCGGCACCAGCCGCACACGCCGAACCGGTGCCGACGGACTACTCCGGCGACGCCCACGGCGACATCCTGGGCACCGAGGTCTCGGTGGCCGAGACGCTCATCGGGCTCGTGCCCGACCTCGAGCCCACGATCTCTGCCACCCTCGCCCACAGCGAGGCCCACGTGGACTCCACGAGCGAGCCGCGGACGTCAGCCGCGGCAGCCAACGTCGACGGGGAGGTTGTCGGCCTCGATCTCGCGCCGGGCGAGGCGTTCGCGTCGCAACCAGCCGGAGTAGCCGCGGATGACTTCTCGCTCGCCGAGGTCCCGCTCGCCCCGATCGTTGACCTCGGAGTCATCTCCGGGGAAGCCACCGCGGACTGGAGCGGCGACGCGTCCTGCGTCACGGACGCCCCCTCTCGAGCAGCACCACCGAGCTCGCCGGCGCGGAGCTGCTCCCACTGACGATCGACGCTCTGGACCCGAACCTGACCGGGGCCACCGTGGGCGCAGCCACGACCACCTCCGAGACCTCGCTGGTGGACCAGGGCGACGGGTCCACCCACAGCGTCGTCAGCGAGTCCACCGCCAACCTCGCCTCCCTCTCCCTGCTGAGCGGGGCCATCGAGGTGAGTGCGCTCGATGCCAGCCTGACCTCCACCGCCACGGGCGAGGCCGGAGCGACGACGACGTCGTACGACGCCCAGGACGTGACCGTCACCGTTGGCGATGAGACCCACACGCTGACCGTCGGTGGCGCTCCCCTTGAGCTCGACGTCGACCTCCTGGGTGGCGCGGCAAGCGCGTCCGTCACCCTCGAGATGCCCGCCGCCAGCACGACGAGCGAGGGCTTGTCGACCTCCGGGGAGGTCAGCTCGGTACTGAGCGCCGACATCACCGTGACGTCCGCCCTGTTGGGTGAGCTCCTCGGCGCGTCCCTGGACCTGCTGCCCCTGAGCACGAGCGCGACCGCCCCCGAGGGAGGCGTCGAGTGCGAGACCGAAGCGACCCTGGACGCGCCCGAAATCACCTCGCCGGGCAACGGTGACTACACCACCCCGACGCCGACCTATGAGGGCACCGGCGAGCCGGGCGCCACGGTCGACGTGGTCGTCGACGGGAACTCGGTCGGCACCACCACGGTCGGCCCGGGCGGCAACTGGTCGTTGGAGCAGCCCTCCGACCTGGCCTTCACTGACCACACCGTGGTCGCCACCCAGGACCTCGAGGGCCTGGAGTCCGGCCCGTCGAACGAGGTGGACTTCACCGTGATGCCCGACGAGCCGGTGATCACTGCGCCGGAGGACGGAAGCAGCACCGGCCCGACGCCGGTGATCGAGGGCGACGGCCAGGCCGGCGCCGAGGTCGAGGTCATCATCGACGGCGAGACGGCCGACACGGTCACCGTCGGTGAGGACGGCACCTGGACCTACCAGCCGGAGACCCCGCTCGACGAGGGCGAGCACACCGTGGACGCCACCCAGACCACCGGCGACATCACCCAGGACGCCGAGCAGGTCACGTTCGAGGTCGTCGTGGTCGACGCCCCGGTCATCACCTCCCCCGAGGACGGGTCCACCACCGAGGACACCACCCCGGACGTGGTGGGCGAGGGTGAGTCCGGCGCCGAGGTCATCGTCACCATCGACGGCGACGAGGTCGGCAACGCCCCGGTCGACGAGGACGGCACCTGGACCCTGGAGCTGACCGAGGAGCTGGAGTGCGGCGAGCACGAGGTCAGCGCCGTCCAGACCTTCGACGAGGTCACCTCCGAGGCCTCGGAGACGGTGGTGTTCACCATCGCCTGCCCGACCGACGGTGGGGACGACGACGGTGACGGCTCCGGCGGCGGCACGGGCGCCGGCGGCACCTCCGGTGGGGTGACCCAGGGTCCGGTCTCGCCGGCGAAGTCCGGCGGGGTCCTCCCGGCGACCGGCCTCTCGTCCGCGCTGGTGCCCCTGGCACTGCTGGCGATGGGCCTGATCGGGGCCGGGGCCTACGCCCTGCGCCGCGGACGGGCGCACGCCTGAGGCACGATCTCACCTGACGGGGCGCCGGATCACTGGTCCGGCGCCCCGT
>CAZRKV010000194.1:2874-5609 GCA_964600305.1 uncultured Nocardioides sp.
CCGCCGCCAGGCGGCCGCGGCCACCGGGCTGCTGCCCGGGCGGGTCGCGAGCTCGATGAGGGCGGGCAGGTCCGCGGCCCGCGCCAGCGCCAGCGCGTCCTCGGGCGGGGTGCCGCGCAGGGCGGCGTACTCCCCCAGCACGGCGTCCCGGTAGGCCGGCTGCCGGTCGAAGCGGAGCACGTTGCCGAGGTCGGTGAACGGGTGCCCCGCGTGGGCGTGCTCCCAGTCGACGAGGCCCGTGACCTGCAGCCTCTCGGGATCCACGAGCAGGTTCTTGGGGTTCAGGTCGCCGTGCACCAGGCAGTGCCGGTCGACCGTGTCGAGCAGGTCCTGGGCGGTGTCCACGACGCGTCCCATGGCGGCGTACTCCTGCGCGGTCCAGTCCGGGACCGAGGGCCGGCAGCGCTCCCACCAGGCGGGGAGACCGTCGAAGGGCCGGCTGCCGACCCTGAGGTCCCCGTCGAGGAACGGACCGGTGCGCAGCTGCGGCATCCCGCCGAGCGTCGCCGCCAGGCGCCCCACCTCGCGTCCGAGCGCCGCGAGGCCGTCGTCGTCCAGGTCCGGGAGGACGAGGTCGCCGCGCTCCCCGGGCACGTACGACGCCACCAGGAGCGCCGGGGTGCCCAGCCCCGGATCGGCCCGGCGCACCTCGAGGACCTCGGGCACGGGCAGCAGGCCCCGGACCAACCGCAGCAGGGCGGCGTCGACCTCGTGGGCCTGCTCGCCCCGCTCCCCCGGCTCGGCATAGATGCGCACCACGCTGCGCTCCCCACCGGCGTCGGCGAGGAAGGTCTGGCCCGAGTGGCCGCCGGGGAGCGGCCTGAGGTCGGCGAAGTGGTCCTCCACGCCGGGCATCCTGCCACCCGGGATACGCTCGAGGGGTGGAGCAGTCGCGGGAGCCCTTCCCCGTCCCCGGACCGGTCTTGGCGGAGCGCCGCCCCGTCGACGAGGCGACCTCGCGCCGGGCGAACGGGCCCGACTGGGACGCCTACGCCGACGAGTACCAGGCGACGCACGGGGACTTCCTCGGTGACGTCGGGTTCGTCTGGGGCCCGGAGGGGCAGGCCGAGCGCGACCTGCGGATCCTCGGGGACGTCCGCGACCGGGACGTGCTGGAGGTCGGCTGCGGGGCCGCGCAGTGCTCGCGGTGGCTGGCCGCACACGGTGCCCGAGCCGTGGGGCTGGACCTCGCGCACCGGCAGCTGCAGCACTCGGTGCGCATCGACGGGGCGACCGGCCTGGCGGTCCCGGTCGTGCAGGCGACGGCCACCGAGCTGCCGTTCGCCGACGCCTCCTTCGACGTGGTCTTCTGCGCCTTCGGCGCCCTGCAGTTCGTGAGCGACATCGAGCGGGCCGTCGGCGAGGCCGCCCGGGTGCTGCGGCCCGCGGGCCGGTTCGCGTTCTCGGTCACGCACCCGATCCGGTGGGCCTTCCCCGACGACCCGACCGAGGAGGGCCTGACGGTGAGCCAGTCCTACTGGGACCGGACGCCGTACGTCGAGGTCGACGAGCACACCGGGGAGGTGCGCTACGTCGAGCACCACCGCACGTTGGGCGACTGGGTGGCCCTGCTGGCCGCGCGCGGCTTCGCCCTCACCCGCCTGGAGGAGCCGGAGTGGCCCGAGGGCCACGACCGGGTCTGGGGCGGGTGGTCGGAGACCCGCGGCCGGCTGGTGCCCGGTACGGCGATCTTCGTGGCGGACCGCCGACCTGCGTGAGACCAGGCGGTGGCGGACCCTTCCCGTCCCGGCAACCCGCGCGGGCTCTGGTCAGCGACCGACGGGTTCCTGGCGACGGGTCTGGTCCCCGTCGCCATCGACCCGATCCGAACCCGATGCGCGGCGTCCGCCGCGCTTGGCGGCACCGAGCATGAGCAGGGCGATGCCGACGATGAGCAGCAGCGGGCCGACGATGTAGCCGATGATCGGGACGGTGCTGGTGACCAGGTCCAGGCTGGAGATGTTCTCCTCGGCCTCGGCGGCGTTGCCCTCGACCTGCTCCTCGGTGAACTCGATGTCCAGGTCGAGCAGGACGTCCCCGTCCTCCGTGGTGCGCTGCTCCTCCTGCGTCTGCCGGATGATGGAGCCGGTCCTGGGCTCGACGAAGATGTGCTTCTCGCTGCTGTAGAGGCCGTCGATGCCCTCCGACACCTCGGCCTCGGTCTCGTCCACGATCGCCCGGTACTCGTACGTCTCGACACCGTGGTACTCCTCGGTGCCGACGTACTCCGCAGTGACGGGCTCACCCAGCATGCTGTCCCAGTAGGGGTAGTCCTTCTTCTCGGAGTCGAAGGGCCACTTGTTGACCAGGCCCTCGCGGGGCTCGGCCTCCTCGGGCAGCCGCTCGGGGTCGCTGATGGCCAGGGCCGTCTCCCGGTCCGACGCGAAGACCTCCACCGAGGCGTTCACCAACCGCTCGTCATCGCCGTCGACGCAGTCCGGCGGGTCGTTCTCCTGGATGACCAGGCAGGTGGTGCTCACCCACACCACCCGATCGTCGTTGGAGAGCCCGGTGTCGGTCTCGGTGATGCTGGTCGCCTTCACCTCGTGCGGAACGGCCTCGCCGGCCTCCGGGTCGATGACGGACGCATCCCCGCGGAGGTACGTCGTGGTGTCCACCGACTCCGGCGTCTTCTTCACCATGCCGGGAGCCCAGTAGTGAGTCATCAATGCGGCCACGAGCAGAAATGCCCCCAGCCCGACCAGCACCCAGCTGACGATCTTGCGGACCACGGT
>CAZRKV010000195.1:0-4361 GCA_964600305.1 uncultured Nocardioides sp.
GTGGGGCCGCCGATGTCGATCTTCTCGATGCACTCGTCCTCGTCCGCGCCGGAGGCGACGGTGTCGGCGAACGGGTAGAGGTTCACCACCACCAGGTCGAACGGTGCGACGTCCAGCTCCTCCAGCTGGGCCCGGTGCTCGGCGAGGCGACGGTCGGCCAGGATGCCGGCGTGCACCCGCGGGTGCAGCGTCTTGACCCGGCCGTCGAGGCACTCGGGGAACCCGGTGAGCTCCTCGACCCGGGTGACCGGGAGGCCGAGCTCCTCGATCCGGGCGGCCGAACCGCCCGAGGAGACCAGCTCGACGCCGGCGTCGTGGAGGCCTCGGGCCAGGTCGTCGAGGCCGGTCTTGTCGAAGACCGAGACCAGGGCACGGGCGATGGGGGTGCGGTCGCCGGGTGTGTTCACGCAGCAGCTCCTCGTGGTGTCGGAGGAGAGCACCCAGGCGTTCGATGCACTCGTCTTGCACTCCCCGGTGGTGCCCCACCTGCGCCAGTCGTGTGCGGCCGAGTCTAGGACACCGGCCCGGTCAGCGACCCACCCGGACCCGCCGGCCGGAGACCGTGAACCCCTCCCGGGCCATCCGACCGACCTGCTCGACCAGCATCGCCCGCTCGGCCTCCTTGATCCGCTCGTGCAGGGTCTCGACCGCGTCGTCCTCGTGGACCGGCACGGTGACCTGCGCGACGATCGGCCCGGTGTCCACGCCCTCGTCGACCACGAACAGCGTCGCCCCGGTGACCTTGACCCCGTAGGCCAGCGCGTCCGCGGGGGCCCGGGTGCCCGGGAAGGCCGGGCAGAGCGCGGGGTGGGTATTGAGGACCCGCCCCGGGAGCGCCCCGAGGACCGCGGGCCCGACCAGCTTCATGAAGCCGGCGAGCACGACCAGGTCGGGGCGGTGGCCGGTCAGCGTGGTGGCGAGGCGGCGGTCCCACTCCTCGCGCGAGGGCGCGTCCGAGACCCGCTCGACGAAGGTGGGGATACCGGCCCGCTCGGCCCGGTCCAGGCCGGCGACCCCCGGCCGGTCGGCGCCGACCGCGACCACCGAGGCGCCGTACGCCGGGTCCCGGCAGGCGTCCAGGAGGGCCTGGAGGTTGGTGCCTGCCCCGGAGACGAGCACCACGAGGCGGGTGGGGGCGTTGGCGGGCACGGGCGGCGAGTCTAGGCCACCGACCCGCGCCGTCGCTGCCAGGCGGTCATCAGCAGTCCACCCAGCAGCCCGCCCAGGCCGAAGGCGGCCAGCCCGTGCACCAGCACGTCGACGACGGCCGGCCCGAAGTCGGTCATCCGGCCCGGCCCCACCGCTCCGCCGGAGACCGTGGCGAGGGCCCCGACGACCAGGCCGGCGAGCAGGCCCGCGGCGCACCCGCGCAGGGCCCCGTGGTCCCAGCGCCGGGTCGGGGCGAGCCGGTGCGTGCGCGCCACCACGACGGCCGCGGCGAGGAAGGGGACCGCCTGCAACGACCACGTCCACCATGCACCGTGCCCGCTGGGTGGGAGGGCCGCGAACAGGGGGAACAGGGGGAGCTCACCGATCGAGGTCAGCCCCGGGGAGACCAGGGTGTCGCTGCCCACCGCGAAGCCGGGGCCGAGCAACCAGGCACCGCTCCACACCACGAGGTTGGGCAGCACCACCAGCGAGACCGCCGTGAGCGTGAGGGCACCCCCGGCTCCCGCCTGCAGCCGGGAGAGCACGGTGGCGGCGTCCCCGAGGCCGATCGCGACGGCCGCCAGCAGCACCAGGGCGGCGAGGCCGACGTGGGCCAGGACGATCGCGGCGGCCGCCCGGACGGCCAGGCGGACCGGGACCGGCACCAGGGGGAGCCACACCGCGGCCCGGCCGGAGCCCACCGCGAGCGCCGGTCCGCCCACCAGCACGGCCAGGGCCAGCGCCCAGGCGATCGCCCGGCCGAGCGAGGGGGCGGTGTCCTGGGTGGCCGCGAGGACCCCGGTGCCGACCGTCACGAGCAGGTAACCGATGGCGAACAGCCCGGTCCCGACCGGCACCGTCCAGTCGCGCTCGCCGTCGGCGATTCGGTCGGCGTCCGGCCCGAGCCCCGACACCGCCTCACCGGCCCGCAGGCCGGATCGCCACGTCGCCCATCCGGAGAGGAGCGTCAACCCGAGCGGTACGACGGTCACGTGCGCTCCGTCGACGTGCACCCCCGCGCCGTGGGCCACCAACCACGCCAGCGCCCCCACGCGCAGCCCGTCCCGGGGAGCGCCGTGGGCCCCGGCGTCGGCGGCGAACCAGCCGACCACGCCCAGCGCCAGGCAGAGGGCCAGCACGGCACCGGCGGCGACCGCACCCGCGAGCGTGGCCGCGAGCACCGGCGACCGACGGTGGCGCCGGTCCGTGGACCGGTCGACCGGGGGACGGAGCAGCGAAGTCATGTCCGGACCATGATCCTCCTCGGGCCGGCTCCCACGCGGGAGCCCACGCCGGGCCGGTGGACCTCGCCGACGAGCGGGGCCGACCACCGCTGGCGTACCGTGGGGGCCGCCATGACCGCGCCCGACTGGTTCGACTCCCTCTACACCGAGGCTCGCGACCGGCTGCTGCTCCAGGCCTACGCCCTCACCGGGGACCTGCCTGCCTCACGCAGCGCGGTCCGCGACTCCTTCGTCCAGGCCTGGCACCACGCCCGCAAGGTCTCCCGGCTCGAGGACCCGGAGGCCTGGGTGCGCCGCCAGGTCTGGGCCCACGCGCAGCGGCGCTCCACGGCCCGGCTCTGGCACCGGGACCGCTCGACCGATCCCGGGGTGGCGGCCACCCTGGACGCGCTCGGCGAGCTCACCTCGACCCAGCGGCGCCTGCTGATGGGTCGGGTGTCCCCCATCCCGCTGGCCCAGCTGGCCCGCGACGTCGGGCTCCCTCCGGAGGAGGCCCGGGAGGAGTACGAGTCGGCCTCGGCCCGGTTCGCGCTGCACCGCGACATCGACCGGCTCGAGGTGCGCGAGGTCCTGGCCCACCTCGGCACCGCCCTGGAGGAGGAGCGCTGGCCCCGGGCCACGATCCTCCGCCGCGCGGGCGCCCGCCGGCGGCGTGGTCGGACCGGGATCGCGGCGGCCGTGGCGGCGGCGGCCATGGTCGTGGCCGGCTTCGCGGCCAGTGGCGACCGGGGGGTGGAGCTCTCCCTCGCCCGTGACCAGCTGGTGGGCCAGGCGCACGCCGTGCGTGCGACCTCGTCCGAGCCGGTCCCCCGGATCATGCCGCGGCACCTGCTGTCCGCGGCCCAGGTGGAGCGACTCGCCCCCGGGGCCCGGTGGCGTGCCCGCTCGACCTCCGACAACACCCAGGGCGAGGGCATCCGGCTCCCCTGCCAGGGCGCCCGGTTCGCCGACCCGGAGGCGACCGGCTCCCTGGTCCGCGTGTTCCGCGGCCGGACACCGCAGCAGCGTCCCGACGTGCGGGCCGTCCAGACCGCAGAGCTGTCCGCCGATGCCGAACGCGCCGCCGAGGCGCACCGCACCAACCGGGACTGGTACGCCTCCTGCCCCACGCCCGACGACGACGTGCAGCTGGTCTCCACCCACACGATCCGTGGGGTCGGCGAGGCAGCGCACCTGTTCGTCCTCCGGTCCCGGACCGGCCCGGAGACGACGTACGCCATCGGCACGGCCCGCTCCGGTCGCCTCACCACCACGGTGCTGCGCCAGCAGCGCGGGAACGGCCAGGTCGACACCGAGGCGATGACCTCCCTGCTGGCCGCCGCCGTCAACGGCTTCTGCGGCGCGGGCGTCGGCGAGACCTGCGCCGGGCCGCCCGACCAGGACCGGCGGGCGCCCCTGCCGGCCAGTGACGCCGAGGGCATGCTGGCGGCCGTGGACCTCCCCCGCATGGAGGTGCCGCGGCCCTGGGCCGGCACCGGGGTGGAGAAGGCGAGGACCAACCTGGCCGCCACCACCTGCGACGACACCGAGTTCACCGGCCGTGGCGTGCGCAACGGCGTGACCCGGACCCACCTGATCCCGGAGGCGAAGCTCCCCGACACCTTCGGCCTCACCCAGACCCGTGCCACGATGCGCCACCCGGGGGCGGCTCGTCGGTTCGTGCAGGGAGTCCGCGACCGGCTCGCCGGGTGCGAGGACGAGGACTCGACCACGACCGTGGAGCAACTGGCGCACCGCAGCTCGGGTCGGCAGGACCTCACGGCGTGGCAGGTCACCACGGAGGTGTCGGAGGACCGCACGATGGACTTCCTGATGGCCATCGTCCGCCGGCGCGGTGAGGTGGCCCAGCTCGGATTCGTCGGCGCCCCGCGCGCCGACCTGTCGCGGGCCGAGTTCATCGCCCTCGCCGAGCGGTCCCAGGTGCGCCTGGGGCAGCCGGCCGTGGCGGGGCCCGAAGCCGACTGACCG
>CAZRKV010000195.1:4461-5603 GCA_964600305.1 uncultured Nocardioides sp.
ACCGCCCCCTCGGCCGTGGTGAGGTGCTGCTCAGCCGGCCTGCAGGATCTGCCGCATCAGCTCGGCGGTCTCCGACGGGGTCTTGCCGACCTTGACGCCGGCGGCCTCGAGGGCCTCCTTCTTCGCCGCGGCCGTGCCCGAGGAGCCCGAGACGATGGCGCCGGCGTGGCCCATGGTCTTGCCCTCGGGAGCGGTGAACCCGGCGACGTACCCGACGACCGGCTTGGTGACGTTGGCCTTGATGTACTCGGCCGCGCGTTCCTCGGCGTCGCCGCCGATCTCACCGATCATGACGATCGCCTTGGTGTCCGGGTCCTCCTCGAAGGCCGCCAGGGCGTCGATGTGGGTGGTCCCGATGACCGGGTCGCCGCCGATGCCGATGGCGGTGGTGAAGCCGTGGTCACGCAGCTCGTACATCATCTGGTACGTCAGCGTCCCCGACTTCGAGACCAGCCCGATGGGGCCCTTGCCGGCGATC
The DNA here is from genome assembly GCA_964600305.1 of uncultured Nocardioides sp. Lineage (GTDB taxonomy): Bacteria > Actinomycetota > Actinomycetes > Propionibacteriales > Nocardioidaceae > Nocardioides. The sequence goes on from CAZRKV010000195.1 coordinate 4,940, forward strand.
GAGGCGGGCGTGATGCCGGCGAGCGACTCCTCCGGCGTGATGACACCGGGGCAGTTCGGGCCGATCATCCGGGTGCCGGCGTGGTTGGCCGGGCCCTGGAGGTAGGCGAAGACCTCGGCGGTGTCCTGGACCGGCACCCCCTCGGTGATCACCACGAGCAGCCCGATGCCCGCGTCGATGGCCTCGATGCAGGCGTCCCGGGTGAAGGCCGGGGGGACGAACACCACGGAGACGTCGGCACCGGTCTCGGCCATGGCGTCCTTGACGCTCCCGAAGACCGGCAGGTCCTGGCCGCCGAGCTCCACCGAGGTGCCGGCCTTGCGCGCATTCACGCCGCCCACGATGTTGCTGCCGGCCTCGACCATGAGGGCGGTGTGCTTGGACCCCATGCCACCGGTCATGCCCTGGACGATGATCTTGGAGTCGGAGTTCAGGTAGATGGACATGCTTCTCTCGTCTCTTCTCGTCTCGGCGGGGTCAGGAGTTCGCCAGCTCGGCGGCCTTGTCGGCCGCGCCGTCCATGGTCTCGACCATGGTGACGAGGCGGTGGTCGGCCTCCCGCAGGATCCGTCGGCCTTCCTCGACGTTGTTGCCGTCCAGGCGCACCACCAGCGGCTTGGTGGCCTCGTCCCCGAGGATGTCGAGGGCACCGACGATGCCGTTG
>CAZRKV010000196.1:0-5574 GCA_964600305.1 uncultured Nocardioides sp.
GCAGAAATGCCCCCAGCCCGACCAGCACCCAGCTGACGATCTTGCGGACCACGGTCCCTCCCAGGATTGTGACGTCGGCCGCAGAGTAGCAGGAAACTACGCGCCAGTAACCCGCAGCCAGCCACACCGCGCGGATTCGCAGGCCACACTGGTCCCATACCCTCGGTGTGGGATAGTCCCGGCGTGGCGACGACCGCAAGCAGTCGAGGAGGCAGCCTCCGCTCTGTCATCTCTCATCCCGTGGTGGCGGTCGGGCTCGGTCTCGTGACCGCCCAAGCTCTCTTCCGCGCGTGGGCGATCTACCCCTCCTGGTTCTACACCGATGACTACCGACTCCTCTACGACGCCACGAGCAGCGATCTCGATCTGAGCTACCTCACCTCGCCTTTCGACAGCCAGTTCATGCCCATCGGGCGGCTCATCGTTTGGGTGGTGGCCCATTCAGGAACCCTCAACTGGCCGTTGGCGGCATCGATCACACTTGCTCTGCAGGTGGTTGCGGCATTGGCGTGTCTCTGGATGCTTGTGGTCCTTTTCGGTGCCCGATGGGGCATCGTTCCGTTGCTGCTCGTCTACCTGACGTCGGCGCTCACCATGCCGGCCTTCATGTGGTGGGCCGCCGCTCTCAACCAGATGTTGCTCCAAACAGTCTTCTTCGGCGCAGTGGGGGCCGGGGTCGCTTGGCTCAGGGACCGCCGACGCACGCAGTTGGCGTTGCTCGTCGGGCTGCTCGTGCTCGGCTTGTTGACCTACGTCAAGACCTTGCTCCTCGCACCCCTCTTGGCCGCCCTCACCCTCGGGTGGTTCACCACCGGACCGTGGCACGAGCGCCTGCTCGATGCCGTGCGGCGCTACTGGGTTGCTCTCGCGCTCGGAGCCGTGCTCGTGTCCGGCTACCTGGCCTACTACTTGCTGGAGGTGCCGCAGCCCTTCGAGCAAGAGTCGGACGGAGAGGCGCTCGACCTCGCGTGGCACATGGTGGGTACCACTTTCCTCACCGGTGTCTTCGGCGGTCCGTGGCGGTGGGCCGTCGAGAACCCACCCGTAGCCACCGTGAACCCACCTGGCTGGGCCCACGCACTTGCGGGCGTGGCTGCTTTGGCAGTGGTCCTGGCTTCCATCATGTTCCGGCATCGGGCCCTGCGGGCGTGGGTCCTGTTGTTCGGCTACCTGGCGGCTCTGTGGCTGCTCGTCCTTACGAGCCGCGCCGCGGTCATCGGACCGATGATCGGTCTCGAGCCGCGCTACCTGACTGACGCTGTCTGCGCCGTGGTCCTCTGCATCGGGCTCGCATTCCTGCCCGTGCGCGGCGCCACTGAACCCAGCGCACTCCGGGGCGGACCATCGCGATGCTGGCTCGCTACGCCGCACCGGGTTGCGGTGGGCGCTCTCACCGGGGTCGTAACCGTGCTCGGGGTGGCCAGCTCTGCGTCCTACGCGCACGTCTGGCACACCGACCACCCTGGGGCGGACTACGTGCAGCAACTGGACTCGGACTTGTCACGTGTCGGCACCGTCCACCTCGCCGACACAGTGGTGCCCCAAGCGGTGATCCCCGGTTACTCCCATCCTTACAACACCACCCGCCGACTCGCGCCCTTGGTCGATCCAGACGTGCGGTTCCCCGACGCTACGGGTGAGCTGGCGGTGGTCGATACGGACGGCACCTTGAGCCTGCCCAGGCTTGACGGCTCCGTCAGCAGTCCGCCCGGCCCTCAACCGAACTGCGGATGGCCGATCCGAGATGGGCGGCCGACCACGATCCCCTTGGCTTCTGACGTATTCGAGCTGGACCTGTGGATGCGGATCGACTACCTCGCCTCTGGGAACACCACCGTCCGTGTCCGTACGGGTGCGGCCACCACCGAGGCGTCGGTCAACCGCGGCCTCGACTCTCTCTACGTCCGCACGGAGGGCGGGTTCGGCCAGATCGAGGTGACTACGGTGGACGCATCTACCGCCCTGTGTGTGGGGGCCGTGGAAGTCGGCACGATCGCACCAGGGGAAGGGCTGTGACTTCGGCATGACCATCGAGGGCACGGAACTGACACGCCAGTTTCCGGCACTGGACTCACTCCGGGCCATCGGGTCCCTGGCGGTCCTGGTGACGCACGTGGCTTTTTGGGCCGGCGCCTATAACCAGTACCAGGTGCTGGGACCGTTGCTCGCACGGTTGGACGTCGGCGTGGCGATCTTCTTCGTCCTCTCCGGATTCCTCCTCTCCCGGCAATGGTTCGTGCGAGCTGCACTGGGGATGGACCCCCCTGGTCTGCGCCGCTACCTGTGGAAGCGAGTCCTGCGCATCTGGCCGGCGTACCTGGTGGCGGTCGTGCTGGCGCTCGCGTTCATCGAGGCAAATTCCGACCGCGGCCCCATCGACTGGTTGGTCACGGCCGCCATGGTGGATATCTACGTCACCAACTCCCTGCCCGACGGCCTCACCCAGATGTGGAGCCTCGCGACCGAGGTGGCCTTCTACCTCGTGCTACCCCTGCTGATGCTCGTTGCGACCGGTCGGCAACGAGTGCTCTCCACGCGGCGGGTCTCGCTCCTCCTGATGGGAATGGTGGCCACGTCATTCGTGTGGCTGACCTGGCTCATCGAGCACCTCCCGGAGGACCGGGCGGTCGCGCAGTGGTTGCCGGCCTACCTCTCCTGGTTCGCGGTGGGTTTGGGCCTGGCCTTCCTCCAGGTCCGACACGCCACCGGCGACCTTTCGGCACGCACCACACGGACCCTCCAGCTCATGGCCTCGAGCCCGGGCGTCTGCTGGGCTTTGGCCGGGGGCTTGTTGCTCGTCGCGTCGACCCCTCTCGGAGGGCCGACCGTCCTCACCGCGGCAGAGGCGTGGCAGACAGTGACCAAGAACCTGCTCTACGCCGCTATCGGCGGGTTGGTCGTCCTCCCCGGCGCGGTCCCGCGGTCGGAGTCGATCTACGAGCGTGTGATGAGCGCTCGCGTGCCCCGGCGCCTGGGACACATCTCCTACGGGATCTTCTGCCTCCACCTACCTGTGCTGCACCTGGTGATGTGGCTCGGCGGCTACGACCTCTTCACCGGCAATCTGCTTCCGATCCTCGCCCTGACACTGGTCGGCTCGCTCCTGGCTGCGGAGCTCCTCCATCGGCTCGTCGAGATGCCCTTCATGCGCCTGAAGAACCTCGGCCGCCCGCACGCAACCATGGCTGACGCGGCCCCGAGGACCAGCACCACGAGGTAGTGCGGCCAGGCCCAGCTGCCGGCCCAGCCGGCATCGCTCCCCCACGGCCGGAGGAAGTAGCCGATCGCGGCCGCCATCGGGAGCGAGGCCACCAGCCAGACTCCCGCATCGGTGCCGCGCCGGCCGAGGAGCCGGCCGAGGAGCACGCCCACGCCGCCCACCAAGGCTCCGAGCGAGCCGGCGAGCACTCCCGACACGAGGATCGCCCCGATCGCCAGGCTGGCCCCGCCGAGGCGCTCCCCGTGGAGGGCGGGCAAGTCTCGACCTCCCCAGCGACGCGCCGGGACCAGGGCGAGACCGAGCAGGCCCAGCAGCAGCACGGCGCCCACAGCCAGGCCACCCCGGTAGAGCTCGTCCGGCGCGAACTCGGCGCGGACCGGCGAAGCGCTGCCCTCGAGTCGCCACCCTTGGCGCCACCCGTCGACCGTCATCGGCTCCAGGTCCACCCCGTCCTGGGTGGCGACCCAGCCGGGGTTCACGTTCTGGGGCAGGGCCACGACCCCGGCCCCCGCCGCAGGGTCGAGGAACCGGGTGGCTGGGTCGGGCCGATTCACCTCCACGGGCGCGGGCTCGGGCGTACGGCTGGGTGAGGTGAGCACCATCGACGAGGGGCTGGCCACGTCACTCGCCCGGACACCGATCGCGTTACTTCCCGCCTTCAGGGAGAGCCGGGACGGATTCCCACACAGCTCCACCGGCACCTCGCGCATGCGGTAGAGGTCGTCCGGGCTGGCGACCAGGGCGGTCTCGACGTCGCGATCGCCCATGGTGATCGTCGGGCCCGTCCCGCACTGCCACCGCCGGGGCTCCTCGGAGGGCTGAAGCGGGTCCAAGGTGAGTCCCCCGAGCCGCAGCTCGGTCACACCGATCGGGAGTTCTTCACTGTACCCACGCGTGTCGATGGATCTGGTCTCCTCGGCGGTCAGCACCCGGATGCTCAGCTGGTCGGTGCGGATCGGCTTCTCCAACCGAGCCGCGCCGTCGTCGCCCAGCATGACCTGCCGCTCTCCGTCCGGCCACGTGAGCAGGATCTCCGTGGGCCGACGGACCGGCGCCGAGTCGGCGACCGGCATGGCCACGTTGGTGATCCGCCGCGGACTCAGCCATCTCAACCCGACCGTGGGGGCCTCGTCACCCGAGCTGGATGTCCAGCTCGTACCACCGTCGCCGTCGATGGTGGCAAGGGCGCCGCCCCTGGGATCCCGGACGCCCGAGGATGAAACGGAAACCGCGATGAACTGGCTCTGCTGGAGCAAGTTGTCCAGCTCTGCCCCTGGGCGCGGTCTGGCCGTCAATCGGGCAGCATAGGAATGGTCCCGCGGAGTGTGGACCACCCGATCGAACCCCCTCGGCTCCTCGGGAATGCGAACCTGTCCCTCGCGGCACGGCGTTCGACCATCCACCTCCGCGCACCCCGTCCTTGCGTCGCCCAGGGCACGTAGCACCACAGCATCGGGTGGACCCCAGCCCTCGGGCACCTGCGGCAGCACCAAGTCCCGGCGCACCTCACGCTCCGCCCAGGCGACCTCTGCCAGGGAGAGGTGCCCCACGGGGTCGGGTCTTTCCACCCGAAGCCACTCGGTGGGTCCGCGGGGAATCGAAATGGTGCGTGTCTCGCCCGCCTCGATGCTCACGACGTCACTTGCGCCGGCCTGTGTCACCACCCGGATCCGCTGCGTGTCCTCCAGCGTCCTTCCCGCGGTGACCGACACCACTCGCAGTACTCGCGTCCTCTCGAGATTCGCCTGCCACCACGCTCTCCCCGCCCGCTCCGGGCGTGACGTCCACGTAGTCCCAGCGTCCCCGTCCACGGCCGCGTAGGGCATCTCCCCCGGCCGGGGACCACCAATACTGTCGACGTCGGACCGCGAGGACGAGACAGACAAGGACGCGAGGCCGGACAACTCCGCCGTCGTTTGCCACCGCTCCCCTCCGCCCAAGGCATAGTCCTGCGTGGGATTGCCGCTGCGGGGCACGTCCCCCGGGGTGGTCACGGCCGAGACTGCGTCATGGACCCGCCCGAAGGTACGTTCCCGGTCGAGCATCCCGTCGGTGAGCACCAGCGGCCCGTCCGGAGGACTGCTGTCCGAGTAATCCGCGGCCAGCACGGTCGGTGCATCGCCGACGACCTCCAGGTCGATCAGGTCGACCAAGTCCTCCGGTCCCCCCACCACCGTCGGAAAGGACTCCGCCGACATGGCCTGCTGAGGCCCACCGGAAACTTGGTAGATCTCGACCGCCGGTCGCTCCTGCTGCCAGCCGCCGCTGACGACCACGCGCCCCTCAGCAGCCTCCAGATCCGGCTCACCGCCGACGTCCGGCCCGAAGGTGGCCACCCGGCTCAGGCCGGGTGA
>CAZRKV010000197.1:0-5558 GCA_964600305.1 uncultured Nocardioides sp.
CGGTGGTCGTGGCGTTCGACCTCCTCGCCCTCGCCTGCGCCCTGTGGGCGCCCTTCTCCGTGGCCCGCGGGTTGCGACACCGCATCCACCTGGTCGTCGACCAGCACAGCCTGCAGGTCGGGCGCACGAGGGTGCCCTGGCGGGAGGTCGTCGAGGTGCGGCCCCTCTTCGTCCGTGTCCCCCGGGTCGGTCGGATGCGGTGGCTGCTGGTGCACCTGGCCAGCCACCGCCAGGGCCGCACCCGGCCCCTCGTGATCCGCGACGTGCTGCCGGCCCGCACCCCGGTCCTGTACCCGTGGCTGAACTACGAGCACGACCGGTGGACCCGGGCCGCCCGGGAGGGCGCGCCGACCGAGAGGAGGCCTCAGAACTCCACGGACGGCGGCGCCGACTGCGACGCCGGGGCCTCGTAGAAGTCACGCCGCCGCACCCCCGCCATGCCGGCGAACAGCATCCAGGGGATGGTCGACACTGACGTGTTCAGGGTCGCGACGGCGTCGTTGTAGTACTGCCGCGCGAAGGCGAGGCGGTCCTCGGTCTGGGTCAGCTCGCCCTGCAGCTGCCCGAAGTTGGACGACGCCTTGAGGTCGGGGTACTGCTCGGCCACGGCCATCACCCGCACCAGCGCCTGGTCCAGCTGGGCCTCCGAGGCCGCCTTCTCCGGCACGTCACCACCTTCGGCCGCCCGGGCCACCCGGGCGCGGGCCGCGGTGACGGACTCGAGCACGTCGGCCTCGTGGGCGGCGTACCCCTGGACCGTGCTCACCAGGTTGGGGATGAGGTCGGCCCGACGCGTGAGCTGCACGTCGATGCCGCCGAGCGCCTCCTGGGCGGCGATGTCCTGCGTGCGCAGCCGGTTGAAGCCGACGATCACCAGGGCCGCGAACGCGACCACCAGCACCAGGGCGATGATCAACCAGGTCATGGATCTCTCCTCGGTCGGGTCTCGTCGGACCAGCGGGCCGCAGGGCCGACTCGGCGGTGCCGCAGGGCCGACTCGGCGGTGCCGAGGGGCCGACTCGGCGGGGTCACCAGGAGCCACCGCCTCCGCCGCCACCACCACCCCCGCCGCCGGAGGACGAGGAGGAGGAGGACTGGGTGGCCTGGTAGGCGCTGATCGAGGAGGCCAGCGAGGACTCGAACCCGGCCAGGGCCCCGACGCCGGTGAAGGAGTCGCGGTAGCCGTGGTGGGGCAGGAGGCCCCGCGGGGTGGGGGCCACCTCACCGGTCTCGGTCTCGTACTTGGCCGCCCACGCCTCTGCGGACCCCAGGGCCGTGGCGTAGGGGACGTAGGTGGAGTAGAGGTCGCGGCGGGCCCCGAAGTCGAACCGCGACTCCGCGGAGTCGGTGGACAGCACCCGGTGGAACCCGCCGGCCCGTGCCCAGGCCTCCCGGCCCTCATCGGTACGCCGCGTGGTCGCTCCCGGGCGGAACAGGCCGGCAGCGCCGACGGCGTACCCGGCCCAGATCAGCACCAGGGCCGCCAGCCCGATCTCGACACCGAGCCAGGTGGTGAGCACCCCGAGGACGACGGCGGCAGCCGCCAGCCACGCGTGCCGGGTGGCCACGCGGTCCCTCGCGACCAGGCCCGCCGCGACGGCCCAGTCCTTGACCCGCTTCTCCAGCTGCGCCTGCACCAGCTTGAGGCGCTTGCCCGCGGCCACTGAGCCGTCGGCTCGGAAGGAGCCACCGGTGACCAGGCCCAGGTCCGCACCGACGCCCCGGGAGACCTCGTCGACGTCGTCCCACGCCTCGGCGTCGGCGACGCCGGCCACGTTCCACTCCTCGGCCCCGACCTGCTCGAGTCGCACCAGCCCACGCTCGGCGAGGTGCAGGAGGGAGGCGCTGATCGCCTCCTCCGGCACCGTCTCGTGGAGCACGTAGTGGGTCTGCACCGGGCCCAGGCCCGCCGGGGGCTCGTAGGTGAGGGGGTACCCGGGCTGGCGCTCCACGGTCGCACGGCTGTGGCGGAACCCGATGACCAGGCCGACGAGGAAGACCAGCAGCAGTGGGACCGGCACCCACCAGTGGCGACCGAAGGTGCCGTCCAGGCGCCGCGGCCACGGCGCACCCACCCGGTCGGGGGCCTGGACCGCGACGCCGGTGTCGAGCGTGACCGGGGTCCGCGGCGCCAGCTCCCCGGTGGTGAGGGTGAGCTCCTGGCTCCCCCCGCCCTCGACCGTGCAGGCGTCGTCGTCCGAGCCGCCACCGGTGGTGCAGGAGACGTCGGCGGAGTCGGCGGGCAGGTGCACCCGGGTGCGGGACGCCTCGATCGGCATCTCCCACCCGGGTGCGACGACGTGCCAGGTGAGCTGCGCCAGCCCCTCGTCGCCCTCGGCGAGGACGCCCTCGATGCGGTAGCGGATCTCGTAGTCGTGGGTGCCGCGGTCCAGGGTGACGCCGGGGTCCCCGACCCGCACCACCCGGTACCGGCGCCCCGACTCCCACGAGGTGGAGACCGTCTCCGACTCCCCGTCCCGGGTCACCTCGATGTCCTCGGGCAGCAGCCGTGCGGAGTCGTCGGCGGTGTCCCAGGTGTCGAAGTAGCGGAAGATCCCGTGCCGGCCGGCCGGCATCTCCGTGGTGACCCGCTCGACCACCTCCAGGGTCCCCTCCGCGTCGAGGTGGTACGACGCCTCGAGCCGACTGATCGTGGCGGGGTCGTCGGCCGGTGTCGCCTCCCCGCTGCCCAGGGTCTGGAGGACCGGGATGAGCAGCGCCACCACGGTCGCCAGGACGAGACCACCGGCGATGAGGGCCCACACCCCGGCCCGCTGCGCCTTCACCAGTGTCCCCCTCCACGCCTCGGCCGTTCCCGCTGCCGCGGCGAGCCTAGTGGCCCGTGCCGGGGGCTTCAGCCGATTCGGCGAGACGGCACCCGGGACCGGTCAGGAGTCGGCACCGATCGCCTGGCGCAGGCGCATCCGACCGCCGGTGTGCAGGACCGCCCCCGAGTAGATCCGGCCGGCCAGCCAGACCAGGGCCGGCACCAGCGCCACCGACAGGCCGAGCGAGAGCCACACCTCCCAGGACGCCACCTGGCCGAGCGCGATCCGGATCGGCATCATGAGCGGGGCGGTGAAGGGCACCAGGGACAGCACCACGACCAGCAGGTGGTCAGGGTCCTGCGGGGCCAGGCTCACCCCCACGCCGTAGGGGATCATCATGACCGTCACCACCGGGGAGAGCACGGCGCCGACGTCCTCCTGGCGTGACACCAGGGCAGCCAGTGCCGCCATCACCAGGGCGTAGACGAGGTAGCCCAGGACGAACCAGACGAGCGCCCACACCGCGGTGGCGCCCACCGACAGCCCACTCGAACCGACCAGGTCGAGGGCCAGGGCGGTGCCGGCCGCGGCGACCACGATCAGCCCCACCTGCAGCAGGCCGACGACGCCGATGCCCAGCACCTTGCCCGACATCAGCTGCCAGGGCCGCAGCGTCGCCAGCAACAGCTCGACGACCCGGCTGGACTTCTCCTCGACCACCCCCATGGCCACCATCTGGCCCGAGCTCATCAGGCCGATGAAGAGCAGGATGCCCACCGCGAAGCCGGCGAAGACCTGGCCCCCGTCGGTGTCCTGCTCCTCGAGCACCCGGACCTCCGGGGCCGCCCCGGCCATCGCGTCGGCGAGGTCGCCGGGCTCCCCGCCCAGCTCCTGGGCGGCTCGGGCCAGGGCCCGCTGCTGGCTGAGTGCGGCGAGCAGGGCCTCCTGCTCGGTGCCGGGCTCGTCGGGCACGACCGCGGTCACGGTCCCGTCCCCGGTCACGCCCACCAGGGCGTCCAGCTCCTCGTCCCGGACCCGGGCGACCCCCGCGTCGTACCCCGCGACCTCGGTGACGGTGACGTCGGTGCCCAGGCCGTCCGCAACCGCCTCGACCTCTCCGCGCAGGTCACCAGCCTCGGCGGTGACGCCGATCCGCTCCGGCTCGGAGCCGCCCAGCACGTCGTAGAGGATCCCGCCCCCGACGATGCCGATCAGGAACAGCGCGGTGGAGATCAGGAACGAGCGGGAGCGCACCTTGGTCGCGACCTCGCGCCGGGCCACGAGCCGCACCGCCGGCCACGGCGAGGCCCTCACGCCGCCTCCCCCGCGTCGGCGACCACGTCGCGGTAGAGGTCCACCAGCGAGGGACGGTCCTCGACGAACTCCCGCACCGGACCTGCCGCGAGCGCCGCCGACAGGACCTGTTGCTCGGCCCCGGCCCGGGGCGGCACCTCCACCACCGTGCGGGAGCCCTCGTCGGCGACGACTCGTACGTCGGGCAGGTCGAGGGCCCACGCGTGCGCCGGGGGGCCGTCGACCCGCCACCGGGGACGCGGCCGACGGCGGAGGGTGTCGATGCGGTCCACCGCCACCATCTGCCCGGCGCGGATGATGCCCACCCGGTCGCACAGCCGCTCCACCAGCTCCAGCTGGTGGGAGGAGAAGACGACGGGTACGCCGCGGGCGGCCTGCTCGCGAAGCACCTGGCTCATCACGTCGACGGCGACCGGGTCCAGGCCGGAGAACGGCTCGTCGAGCACCAGTACGGCGGGGTCGTGGATGAGCGCGGCCGCCAGCTGGACCCGCTGCTGGTTGCCCAGCGACAGCGCCTGCACCTCGTCGTGGCGTCGGTGGTCGACCCCGAGGCGCTCGGTCCAGCGCTCCATCGCGGCCCGCGCCTCGCGCTTGCCCGCGCCGTAGAGCCGGGCGAGGTGGACGAGCTGGTCGTCGACCCGCATCTTCGGGTAGAGCCCACGCTCCTCGGGCATGTACCCGATCCGGCGCCGCGCGTCGAGGTCGAGGAGGCGGCCGTCGTGCCGCACCTCACCACCGTCCGCCGCGAGCACCCCGAGGATGATCCGCATCGCGGTGGTCTTGCCCGCCCCGTTGGACCCCACGAAGCCCAGGATCTCGCCGGCGCCCACGACGAAGGAGACCTCCCGAAGCGCCCGCACCTCGCCGTACGACTTGGTCAGGCGCTGCACCTGCAACCCATGCATGCGGGCCATGCAACCAGATGGTGCCGGAGGGCCGACTCGGCGGTGCCGAAGGGCCGACTCAGCGGGGTCAGGGAGTCAGAGGATGGCCTGGAGGAACTTCTGGGTGCGCTCCTCCTTGGGGCTGGTGAACATCACGTCCGGCTCGGCCTCCTCGATGATCCGGCCCTGGTCGAACATCAGGACCCGGTTGGAGACGTCGCGGGCGAACTGCATCTCGTGGGTGACGATCAGCATCGTGATGTTGGTGTTGCGGGCGACGTCGCGCAGCACCTCGAGGACGTCGCCGACCAGCTCGGGGTCCAGCGCGGAGGTGACCTCGTCGAGCAGCAGGATCTCCGGGTTCATCGCCAGCGCCCGGGCGATCGCGACCCGCTGCTGCTGGCCGCCGGAGAGCTGCATCGGGTGGGCGTCGGCCCGGTCGCCCAGCCCGACCAGGTCGAGCAGGCGCATGGCGTCCTTCCGCGCCTCCTTCTTGTCCTTGCCGAGCACGTGGACAGGGGCCTCGGTGATGTTCTCGATCACCGACATGTTCGGAAACAGGTTGAACTGCTGGAAGACCATCCCGATCTTC
>CAZRKV010000198.1:0-5548 GCA_964600305.1 uncultured Nocardioides sp.
GGCACAGCGGCACCTGGTTGGTGATCGCCGCGCCGTCCACCAGCCAGCCGATCGCGCCCACGTCCGCCCAGGTGAGGGCGGGGTAGTTGAAGATCGAGGAGTACTTCTGCCGCCCCTCGTGCAGGGCGTCGAGCAGCTCGGACCGGTCCACCCCCAGGGTCTCGGCGGCGGCGTAGAGGTAGAGCCCGTGCCCGGCCTCGTCCTGGACCTTGGCCATCAGGATCGCCTTGCGCCGCAGGCTCGGCGCCCGCGTGATCCAGTTGCCCTCCGGCTGCATGCCGATGATCTCGGAGTGGGCGTGCTGGGCCATCTGCCGCACCAGGGTGCGGCGGTAGTCCTCCGGCATCGGGTCGGCCGGCTCGACCCACGGCTCACCGTGGGCAGCCTCCTGGGTGTCCATGTGACCACGGTAACACCGCGTGTTACAGGTTGAAACCGTTCGGCAAGCATGATGTAACACCGTGTCCGGCTCTGCGAGGATGGCGCCATGAGCTCCCCCTCCGCTGACGTGTCCGTGCGGGTGGCGTGGGCCGACGACGCCGCCAGCATCGCCGCCGTCCAGGCACGCGCCTGGCAGCGGCAGTACGCCGACCTGCTCCCGCCGGAGGCCCTCGCGGCGCTCGACGACGAGGACCTGGCCGCGACCTGGCACGCCTCCCTCGCTCGCCCCGAGGACGCCCGCAACCGGGTGCTGGTCGCGCTGGAGCGCAACCGCGTGGTGGGCTTCGCCGTCACCGGGCCCGCCGGGGACCCGGACTGCGACCCGGTGGCCGACGGCGAGGTCGTGGAGCTCGACATCGACCCCGGGGAGCAGCGCCTGGGCCACGGGTCCCGGCTGCTGCAGGCCTGCATCGACACCCTGACCGCCGACCGGTTCACCCGCGCCGTCACCTGGGTCAACAGCACCGACGACGCCCTGCGCTCCTTCCTGACCAGCGCGGGATGGGCTCCGGACACCGCCCACCGCGAGCTCGCGATGGACGAGGAGGCGACGGTCACGGTGCGCCAGGTCCGGCTGCACACCGCACTGGCATGACCCTCGACACCCACCAGCGCCGTGCGATCACCCGCGACGGCCTCGCGGTCGGGGTGGCCACGGGCCTGTACGGCACCTCCTTCGGCGCCATCGCCGTGGCCAGCGGTCTCTCGGTGCTGCAGGCCTGCGCCCTGTCGCTGCTGATGTTCACCGGTGCCTCGCAGTTCGCGATGGTCGGCGTCATCGCCTCCGGCGGTACGCCGTGGTCCGGCGCCGCGACCGGGCTGCTGCTGGGCAGCCGGAACACCCTCTACGGCCTGCGCCTGGCCGGTCTGCTGCAGTGGCGGGGGTGGCGCCGGGCCGCCTTCGCCCACCTGCTGATCGACGAGTCCACGGCGATGTCGGTCGACCGGGGCACCACCGCGGCGGCCCGGTGGGGGTTCCTGGTCACCGGCGGCTCGGTGTTCGTCCTGTGGAACCTCTTCACCCTGCTCGGTGCGGTCGCCGGCAACGCGATCGGGGACCCGAGCCGGTACGGCCTCGACGCCGCCGTGGGGGCGGCGTTCCTCGCGCTGCTCTGGCCGCGCCTGCGGGAACGCCGCAACCTGGCCGCCGGCCTGCTGGCCGCACTGCTGGCCCTCGCCCTGGTCCCCGCGACACCGGCGGGCTTCCCGGTCCTCGCCGCAGCGCTGGTCGCCCTCCTCGTGGGGACGCTGCCGGCGCGACCGGACCGCACCGAGGTGCCGGACCGGGAGGACCTGCGATGACGCCGGCCGTGACCTGGGCGGCGATCATCGTCGGGGGCCTGGGGTGCTACCTGCTCAAGCTCGCCGGGCTCTCGGTTCCTCCCCGCGTCCTGGCGCACCCGGTGGCCCACCGGGTGGCGGACCTGATCCCGGTGGCGCTGCTCTCGGCCCTGGTCGCCGTCCAGGTCTTCGCCAGCGACCAGCAGGTCACCGTCGACGCGCGCCTCGCGGCTCTCGCCGTCGCCGCGGGCGCACTGGTGCTGCGGGCCAACTTCCTCGTCGTGGTCGTGCTCGCGGCCCTCACCGCCGCGGGGATCCGGCTCCTCTGAACCGTTCCTCCGCGCGCTCGCCCCGGCGCGGACGGTCAGTCGAGGTCGAGCAGCTCCTCCAGGCCCACGGTCAGGCCCGGGCGGTCGGCGATCGCCCGCAGTGCGGTGAGCACCCCGGGGCTGAAGGAGGACCGGTCCATCGAGTCGTGCCGGATCCGCAGGGTCTCCCCCGGCCCGCCGAGCACGACCTCCTGGTGCGCGAGCATCCCCCGGATCCGCAGGCCGTGCACGCGCACGCCGTCGACCTCGGCGCCGCGGGCCCCGGGCAGCTCGCTGCTCGTGGCGTCGGGCATAGGGGCGCTCCCGGCCTCCCGCCGGGCGTCGGCGATCATCCCGGCGGTGCGCCGCGCGGTCCCCGACGGGGCGTCGGCCTTGTCGGGGTGGTGCAGCTCCAGCACCTCCACGGACTCGAAGAACGGGGCCGCCTTCGCCGCGAACCGCATCATCAGGATCGCCCCGATGGAGAAGTTGGGGGCCACGAGGACGCCCGTGCGCGGAGCGTCGGCCAGCCACTCACGCAGGTGCGCGAGGCGCTCGGCGTCGAAGCCGGTGGTGCCGACCACCGCGTGGATGCCGTGGTCGATGCAGAACTCCAGGTTGTCCATCACCACGTCGGGATGGGTGAAGTCCACGACCGCCTCGGCGCCCTGGGTCACCAGGGCGTCCAGCTCGTCGTCCACGTCGATCGCGGCGACCAGCTCCAGGTCCGGGGCCGCCTCGACCGCACGGCAGATCTCCGTGCCGACCTTGCCCTGCGCGCCGAGCACGCCCACCTTCAACGTCCTGCTCACGGGCCCCACGGTACTGCCCGGAGCAGCGCCCGGATCGCCGGACCCCGTGGCGGTCGGTGACTGCTGTGTCCGCAGGTGGCAAGGTGGAGCCCATGCGGGTGCAGACGGTTCCGCCTCGGATCACCTGGGCTGTCGACGTCATGGACGTCCAGCCCTCCGACAGCGTGCTCGAGGTCGGGTGCGGCCCCGGCCTGGGTGCGGAGGCGATCTGCTCCCGCCTGCAGACCGGCAAGCTCTTCGCGATCGACCGCTCCGAGTCCGGGGTGGACCGGACCAAGCGCCGCTGCAAGCGCTTCATCGACGCCGGTCGGCTGACGGTCCGCCAGATCGACCTCGCGACGCTGCGGGTGCCGGTCAAGCGCCTGGACAAGGTCTTCGCGTTCAACGTCAACCTGTTCTGGGTCCGCGACTGCACCGACGAGGTCGCCCTGCTGCACGAGCGCGTCGTCCCCGGGGGCGGGGTCTACCTCTTCTACGAGGTGGGCAAGCTCCAGTCCCCCCGTGAGGTGATCGCCAAGGCCTCGGCGTCGCTGTCCCAGGGCGGCTTCCGGGTCTCGGTCGTGGAGAACAAGGACCCCGCGGTGATCGGCATCATCGGCCGTCGCTGAGGCCCCCGGAGCCGTGGGTCAGCGGCCGGGTCCGACGACGGCGAGGACCTCGGGCCGGGAGAACACCTCGGCGGCGAGGTCCCGCACGTCGGTGAGGTCCACCGCCTCGATGCGCGCCATCACCTCGTCGATGTCCAGCACCTCGCCGTGGAGGAGCTCGCCCCGGCCCAGCCGGGCCATCCGGGCGGTGGTGTCCTCGAGCCCCAGCACCAGCGCAGCGCGCAGCTGGGCCTTGCCCCGAGCCAGCTCCTCGGCGTCGATGCCGGAGGAGGCGACGTCGGCCAGCTGCTCGCGCACGACCGACAGGACCTCGTCGTACCGCTCCGGCAGGCAGCCGACCGCGACCCCCACCAGGCCGGCATCGGCGTAGCGGTCGTCGAAGGAGTACACCGAGTAGGCCAGCCCGCGACGTTCCCGGACGTGCTGGAACAGGCGCGAGGAGGTCCCCCCGCCCAGGACGGTGTCGAGCACGCCGAGGGCGTACCTGCGCTCGTCGTGGCGGGTCAGGCCCGCCGTGCCCAGGAGCAGGTTGACCTGCTCCAGGTCCCGGGTCACCCGGTGCTCACCCGGTCGCACCGGGCGCGCGCGACGCCCCGGCGAGGGACGGAGGGGTCCCCGGTCGCCGGCCAGGAAGCAGTTCCGGTCGAAGGCACGGCGGACCTGCGCCACGACCTGGTCGTGGTCGACGTTGCCCGCGACCGCCACCACCGTGCCCGGGGCCCGGTAGTGCTGGCGGTGGAAGCGGCGTACCTGTTCGTGGTCCAGGGCACGCACCGACGCCTGGCTCCCGGCGACCGGGCGGCCGAGCGGGGTCCCGCCCCAGGCCGCGCCCGCGAAGACGTCGTGCACCAGGTCCTCGGGGTCGTCCTCGTGCATCGCGATCTCGTCGAGGAGCACCTCGCGCTCGGCGTCGACGTCCCCGGGCGTGAGCAACGGGTCGGTCACCATGTCACCGAGCACGTCGATGGCCAGCCCCACGTCGCGGTCCAGCACCCGGGCATGGAAGCAGGTGTGGTCGCGCGTGGTGAAGGCGTTCGCCTCGCCCCCGACGGCATCCAGCTCCACCGAGATGTCCCAGGCGCTGCGCGACCCGGTCCCCTTGAACAGCAGGTGCTCGAGGAAGTGGGAGGCGCCGTGCAGCTCCGCGGTCTCGTGCCGGGAGCCGACGCCGACCCAGGCCCCGACGCTCGCCGAGCGAACGCCGGGGACCTGTTCGGTCACGATCCGCAGCCCGCTGGGCAGGACCGTACGACGCAGGGAGGTCACTCCCCGGAGGAGCTCTCCTCCGCGGCCACGGCCTCGGCCTCGTCCGCGGCGTCGCCCGACTCCTCCACGACCGGCACCAGCGACAGCTTGCCGCGGTCGTCGATCTCGGCGATCTCGACCTGGACCTTCTGGCCGACCGAGAGCACGTCCTCGACGTCCTCGACGCGCTTGCCACCGGCGAGCGCGCGGAGCTTCGAGATGTGCAGCAGGCCGTCCTTGCCCGGCAGGAGCGAGACGAACGCGCCGAACGAGGTCAGCTTCACGACGGTGCCGAGGTAGCGCTCGCCCTTCTCCGGCATCGTCGGGTTGGCGATGGCGTTGATCTGCGCGACGGCCGCGTCGGCCTTGTCGCCGGAATCCGCGCCGACGTAGACGGTGCCGTCGTCCTCGATCGCGATGTTGGCGCCGGTGTCCTCCTGGATCTGGTTGATGATCTTGCCCTTGGGGCCGATGACCTCACCGATCTTGTCCACCGGGATGCGCAGCGAGATGATGCGCGGCGCGTACTGGCTCAGCTCGTCCGGCGCGTCGATGGCCTCACCCATCACGTCGAGCAGGGTGTGACGGGCGTCACGGGCCTGCAGGAGCGCCTTCTGGAGTTCGGCGGCGGGGATGCCGTCGAGCTTGGTGTCGAGCTGGAGGGCGGTCAGGAAGTCACGCGTGCCGGCGACCTTGAAGTCCATGTCGCCCAGCGCGTCCTCGGCGCCCAGGATGTCGGTCAGCGCGACGTACTTGGTCTCGCCGTCGACGTCCTCGCTCATCAGGCCCATGGCGATGCGCGCGACGGCGGCCTTGAGCGGCACGCCCGCGTTGAGCAGCGACAGGGTGGAGG
>CAZRKV010000199.1:0-5547 GCA_964600305.1 uncultured Nocardioides sp.
TCGGCAGCGTCCTCGTCCTCCGCGGAGGGCTCGGCGATGGTCCCGTCGGGCTGGAGGTTCTTCAGCTCGACCGGGTTGCCGGAGGAGTCGGCGACCTCGGCGGCCTCCACGATGCTCGCCAGGGCCTTGCCCCGCCGGATCTCCTGGACCAGCTCCGGGATGTGGTTGTGCTCGAACATGTGGTTCGCGAACTCCTGCGGGTCCTGGCCCGACTGCTGGGCCCGGCGCAGGATGTGCTGGGAGAGGTCGTTCTGGTCCACGCCCAGCTCCTCGGCCTCCGCGATCCGGTCGAGGAGGAACTGGGCCGCGATCGCGTCGCGCACCCGCCGCTCGAGCTCGGCCTCGAACTCGTCGACGGTCTGCCCCTCGTCCTCGAGGTACTTCTCCATCGTGAGGCCGGCCTGGACCAGCTGCTGCTCGATGGACTGGCGCCGGGCGTCGAGCTCCTCGGTGACCAGGGAGTCCGGCAGCGGGATCTCGACGCGGTCCAGGAGCTCCTCCAGGACGGCGTCGCGAGCGGCCGAGGCCTGTTCCAGGCGCTTGCCGTTGGTGAGCCGCTCGCGCACGTCGGCGCGCAGCTCCTCGACGGTGTCGAACTCGGAGGCCATCTGCGCGAACTCGTCGTCGAGCTCGGGGAGCTCCTGCTCCTGCACCTTGGTCACGGAGACGGCGACCTCGACGTCCTCGCCCACGAGCCCACCACCGACCAGCTCGGTGGAGAACACCTTCTCCTCACCGGCCGACATCCCGACCACGGCCTCGTCCAGGCCCTCGATCATGCCGCCACGACCGACCTGGTAGGAGGTGCCGGTCACCTCGGCGCCCTCGACGGGCTCGCCGTCCTGGGTGGCCTTGAGGTCGATGACCACGAAGTCCCCGTCGGCGGCCGCCCGGTCGACGTCGTGCAGGGTGGCGAACCGCTCGCGGAGCGCGTCCACCTGCTCGCTCACCTCGTCGTCGGTCACCTCGACGTCGTCCACCGTGGCCTTGATGCCGGCGTGGTCCGGGACCTCGAACTCGGGCTTGACGTCCACCTCGGCGGTGAAGGCGAGCGGCTCGCGGTCACCGGAACCGGTGATGTCGATCTCCGGCTGCGCCAGGGGCTCCAGGGAGTTCTCCTGGAGGGCCTCGCCGTAGACCCGGGGCAGCACGTCGTTGATGGCCTGCTCGAGCACCACCCCGCGGCCGACCTGGCGGTCGATGACCGGCGGCGGCACCTTGCCCCGGCGGAACCCGGGAACGTTGATCTGCTCGGCGATCTTCTTGTACGCCGCGTCGAGGCTCGGCTCGAGCTCCTCGAAGGGCACCTCCACGGTGAGCCTGGCCCGGGTCGGGCTCAGCGACTCCACGGTGCTCTTCACAGGCTGTCTCCTCTGCTGTCTGGGCTGTCTGGGCGGCCGGGCGCACCGCGCCCGACCAAGGTCGTGCTGCTCGTCGGGGCGACAGGACTCGAACCTGCGATCTCCTGCTCCCAAAGCAGGCGCGCTAGCCACTACGCTACGCCCCGCCAAGGCGAGCACGGTCGTGGTCGCCCACGACCTGCTGCCTCGAGAGCGGATGACGGGAATCGAACCCGCGTAACCAGTTTGGAAGACTGGGGCTCTACCATTGAGCTACATCCGCGTGCACCCCGTCGGGTGCGGATTCATGGTGCCACACGGCGCCGCGCCGCTCCCAACCGGAGCCCTCGGTCCGGGCGGCCGCTCAGAGTCGCTGCAGGAGCACCAGCGCGCAGTCGTCGTTGCTGGAACCGAGCTGGTCGACCAGGCGGACCGCCCCGCGTGCGAACCCGCGCTGCGCGAGCCGGTCCCCGTGGCCGAGGAGACGGTCGATCCCGGAGTCGACGTCACGGGTGGGAGTCTCCACCAGGCCGTCGGTGTAGAGCATGAGGACGTCGCCCGGGCTCATCCGCCCGCTGGTGGCGACGAAACCGGCGTCCGGGACCAGCCCCAGCACCGGGCCCTCGCCCTGGTGCACCTGCCAGCGCCCGGAGCCGGAACGCAGCTGCACCGCCGGGGGGTGGCCCGCGGTCCGCACCTCGAAGTCCCCGCTGGCGAGGTCGAGCGTCAGGTGGACGGCGGTGGCGAAGCCCTCGTCCCAGTCCTGGCGCAGCAGGTACTCGTTGGCGGTGGGGAGGAACCCCTCCGCGGGGACCGCCGCCAGCAGGCCGCTGAAGGCCCCGGAGAGCAGGAGCGCACGGGTGCCGGCCTCGGCCCCCTTGCCGGAGACGTCGACGACCACCACGTCCAGGACGTTCTCGGCCGGGCGACGGGCCGCCACGACGAAGTCGCCGGAGAACTTCGTCCCCCCGGCCGAGCGCACGGCGGTCTCCGCGCTCCACCCCGCCGGCAGGTCGGGGAGCTGGCCCTGGCGCTGGATCCGGTCGCGCAGGTCCACGAACATCGACTCCCCCCGAGCCCCGGCGACCCCGAGGCGGGACCGGCGGAAGGAGTTGAGCATGACGATCAGCCCGAGGGCGAAGATCACCAGGATCGCCCCGATGGTGCGCGTGGTGTAGGTCTCCTGCCGCATCACCCCGAGGGCGAAGACGGCGAGCAGGAACACCACGAACCAGGGCAGCTCGCGGGGACCGAGCACGAGGCTGCCCAGCACCATCGGGATCACGATCAGGTTCAGCGGGGTGAGGGTCGGCCAGGCGGCGAGCACCGCACCCAGCAGCAGCGTGCCCACCACCAGGGTGATCAGCTCGACGCTCGTGTACGGGGCGGTCAGGCGCTGCAGCCGGTTGACCGCGACCCACGGCCGGGGGCCGCGCCGCGTCATCGTCTGGCTGGTCATCCGCGCCTCCTCCCGGTCTGCTGCGTCGACTGTACGGCCCGGGGCCGGTACGCGCGCTGACATCGGGGGCACCAGAAGGAGTTGCGGCCGGCCAGGACCGTGGTGCGGACCGGGGTCGCGCACACGTGGCACGGCTGCCCGTCCCGTCGGTAGACGTAGACCTCGCCACCGTGGTCGTCGCGGCGAGGTGGTCGCCCCATGACCTCGGGCAGGTGCTCGGGGCGCACGGTGTCGATCCGGTTGTGCCGCACCCCCTCGGCCATCAGGGCGACCAGGTCCTCCCACAGGGCGAGGAACTGCCGGCGGCGGAGCGTCCGTCCGGGCCGCGCCGGGTGCAGTCCCTGCCGGAAGCACACCTCGGCCCGGTAGACGTTGCCCACGCCCGCGACGACGGACTGGTCCATCAGCAGCTCGCCGATCGGCCGCTCGCTGCGGGAGATCCGGCGCCAGGCCGCCTGGGGGTCGGCGTCGGGGCGCAGCGGGTCCGGCCCCAGCCCGGAGACCACCTCGTCCCGGCGGCCGATCGTGACCAGGTCGCAGCGGGTGGCGCCGCGCAGGTCGGCGTACCGATCCGTGGTCGCCAGCCGCAGCCGGACCTGGCCCACGGCGGGGCCGGGCGGGCCGAGGTGGAGCTGGAATCGGCCGATCAGGCCGAGGTGGACGTGCACGAAGCGCTCCCCGGGGAACTCGAGGAACAGGTGCTTGCCCGCGGACTCGGTCCCCTGCAGGACGGCTCCGTCCAGCTGCGCCGCCTCGGCGGCGAACCGGCCCTGGGGGCTGGACACCGCGACCGGGGCCCCGACGAAGGCGTCGGCGAGGTCGTCGGCCAGGCGGCGGAGGGTGTGGCCCTCAGGCATCCGTGTCGCTGTGGCCCCGGAGGGCCGACTCCGGGAGCGGCGGCAGCTCGCGGGTCTGCTCGTACGTCGCGAGCTGGCCGATGCGCCGGGTGTGCCGCTCGTCACCGGTGAACGCCGTGCCGAGGAACACCTCGACGAATCGGGTCATCTCCGCCAGGGAGTGCAGCCGGCCGCCGACGGAGACCACGTTGGCGTCGTTGTGCTCACGAGCCAGGGTGGCGGTCTCCTCCGACCACACGAGGGCGCACCGGACGCCCACCACCTTGTTGGCCGCCATCTGTTCGCCGTTGCCGGACCCGCCGATCACCACACCGAGACAGTCGACCCCCTCGGCCCGGTCCGCGGCGACACCCTCCCCGACGCGCAGGCAGAAGACGGGGTAGTCGTCGGCGGGGTCGTGGACGAAGGGACCGTGGTCGACCACCTCGTGGTCCTGGTCGACCAACCAGCCGATCAGGTGGTCCTTGAGCTCGAGGCCGGCATGGTCGGAACCGATGTGGACGCGCATGGGCCCGATCATCGCAGAGGGCCGATCAGTCGGTGACCAGGGTGCGGCCCGGATGGGCCGCCTCCCACGCCGCGATGGCCCGGTCCCACTGCGGCCCACCCAGCGTGACCAGGGTGGCCGGGAACAACCCGTCCTCCTCCCGGCTGATGTGCTCGTGGAGGTCGTCGACCTCGCGGCGCAGCCGCGCGACGTGCTCCGTGTCGGCGAGGTCGATGCCCTGCAGGAACGCGTCGAGGGAGCGGTGCTCCTCGACCAGGGGCGCGATGTAGTCGGCGTAGAGCTGGTCGGACTCGGCCATCACGGCGAAGACGCCGTCCTCCTCGCCACGCCAGTGGCTGCGCAGCTCCTCGGCCATCCGGGACACCAGGGCCCCCGCGGCCTCCGGGTCCCCCTGGCCCAGGGCTCGCAGCGCCCGGTCACCGAGGTCGGTCACGCGCTCGTGCTCGGCGATGTAGTCCCGGATCAGGGGGACCTGGCGACAGCCGCAGTAGTGGCACACGGGCTCAGGCTCCCAGCCGCTGCAGCTCCTCGTCGACCACGGCCGGGTCCAGCTTGGTGAAGACCGGCCGTGGCCTGGCCACCGGGGAGCCCACCCGGACGGGCCGCCGGCCCCACGGCCGCACCGTGGTGTAGTCCCCGGTGATCACGGGGTAGTCGCGCCCGTCGTCGAGGTCCGTGGTCTCCTCCAGGCGCGGCATCGGCTGCACCTCGCCGTCACCACCGACGGCCGCGTCGACGGCGTTGGCCGAGAACGGCAGGAACGGGGAGAGCATGGTGTTCAGGTCGACCACGCACTGCGCGGCGACGTGCAGGACCGTGCCCAGCCGCTCGCGCTCCTCCGCACCCTTGAGGCGCCACGGCTCCGAGTCCGAGACGTACTTGTTGACCTCGGCGACGAGCCGCATCGCCTCGGAGACGGCCTGCTTCTGCCGGTGGCGCCCGATCAGGTCACCCACGACGGTGAACCCGGCCTGGACCCGCGCCAGCAGCTCCTCCTCGACCTCGGTGGTGGGACCGGCGGCCGGCACCTCCCCGAAGTTCTTCGCGATCATCGTGGCGGTGCGGTTGACCAGGTTGCCCCAGCCGGCGACGAGCTCGTCGTTGGTGCGCCGCACGAACTCCGCCCAGGTGAAGTCGCTGTCCTGGTTCTCGGGGCCGGCTGCGGCGACGAAGTACCGGAAGGCGTCGGGCTGGTAGCGCTCCAGCATGTCGCGGACGTAGATGACCACCCGCTTGGAGGAGGAGAACTTCCGCCCCTCCATGGTCAGGAACTCCGAGCTGACCACCTCGGTGGGCAGGTTGAGCTCGCCGTACTCCCCCGGTTCGCCGCCACGGTCGCCCTTGCCGGAGTAGGCCAGCAGCTCGGCCGGCCAGATCTGGCTG
>CAZRKV010000200.1:0-5517 GCA_964600305.1 uncultured Nocardioides sp.
CGGGATCCGGTCGATGCGCCCCAGCTGGCAGGTCTCCCCGGGGACGTCCAGGCCCTGCCACAGGGACAGGGTGCCGAACAGGCAGGTGTGCGGGTCCTCGACGAACTGGGTGGCCAGCTCGGAGAGCTGGGCGTCCCCCTGCGCCAGGGTGGTGAGGTGCGGGAGCCGCTCGCGCACCACCTCCGCGGCCGTCTCGGCCGCGCGGCGGGAGGAGAACAACCCGAGCGTCCGGCCGCCCGCGGCGTCCACCAGGTCGCAGATCTCGCCGAGCTGGCGCTCCCCCAGCCCGTCGCGGCCCGGCGGCGGGAGGGACCGGGCGACGTACAGGATCCCCTGGCGCTGGTAGTCGAAGGGGGAGCCGACGTCCAGGCCGCGCCACGGCTGGGCCCCCTCCTCGCCCTCGCTGTCCTCCTCGCCCTGGTCGGTGTCGTACGCCGCGTCGTCGCTGACCCGCTCCGAGGGCTTCAGCCCAACCCCGGCCGCCAGCGTGGCGAAGTCGCCGCCCAGCATCAGCGTCGCGCTCGTCATCACCACGGTCTTCTCCGCCAGCAGCTTGTCGCGCAGCGGCCCCCACACCTGCAGCGGCGCCACGCACAACCGGTCGGGCATCCCCTGGCGCCCCTCGGCCATCCACAGCACGTCGGCCTCGGCCGCGGCCGCCATCCGGGAGGCGTGGTCGAAGACGTCCTGGACCCCCGCCTTGGCCTGGCTGCGACCGGCGTCGGTCTCGCGCTCGGACTCCTTCGGGAAGGCCGAGAGGCACTCGCGCGCGGCGTCGCGCACCAGCACCAGCGCGTCGGAGAGCTGCTCCCCCGGTGTCTCGATCCGCCCCGGCGGGGTGGCCGCGAGGGCCTCGCGCAGGGCGTCCGCGGCGTCGGCGAGGTCGTCGGAGGGGTCGCTGCCGGTGCGGGTGGCGTCCTCGACGTGCCGCCGCGCCCGGCGGGCGACCCGCTCCACCTCGCTCGCGGTCAGCTCGTCGGTGGCGGCCTGGGTCACCCGCGAGGCCAGCTCGTGGGCCTCGTCGACCACGACCACGTCGTACTCCGGGATCGCCGGGACCCCCTCGATCGCGTCGATCGCCAGCAGCGAGTGGTTCGTGACCACCAGCTGGGACCGCGCCGCCCGCTCCTTCGCGCGCTCGGCGAAGCATTCCTCGGCGTAGGGGCAGCGGGTCGCCCCCAGGCACTCCCGGGCGCTGACGGAGACCTGCCGCCAGACCCGGTCGGTGTGGCGCGGCGCGGCGTCGCGCTCGCCCGTGCCGCCGCCCTCGCTCTCCTCCTCGGCCCACGCCCGCAGGGCGACCACCTCACGGCCCATCGATCCCTCGGGCGCCTCCACCAGGACGCCCTGGTCGTCCGGCGCCCCCTCGCGGATCCGGTGCAGGCAGGCGTAGTTGGATCGGCCCTTCAGGACGGCGTACGACGGGTCCTCCACCTGGCCGGAGACCGCCTCGACCAGCCGGGGGAGGTCGCGCTCGACGAGCTGGTGCTGCAGGGCCAGGGTCGCGGTCGCCACCACCACCCGCTCCCCGTGGAGCAGGCTCGGGACGAGGTAGGCCAGTGACTTGCCGGTGCCGGTGCCGGCCTGGACGAGTAGGTGCTCACCGGCCTCCATCGACCGCGCCACCGCCTCGGCCATCGCCACCTGGCCCGTGCGCTCCTGACCGCCCAGGTCCGCGACGGCCGCCGCGAGCACCTCGCGGACGCGGTCGGTCACGGCTGGCTGGTCATCGGGCACGGCCGAACCCTACGCGGGGCCGGCGACGACGGCGTACGCCGTGTCCACAGGCCGCCGGCGGTGACGGCTCGACCCGCCACGAGTGACGGTTCGGCGTCCTCAGACGACACCCTCAGACGACACCCATGGTCGCTTCGGTCGCTCGCTCGTGCCTCGCTCGGCTCCCTCAGACGACGGCCCCGGAGTCCTGCGGGTCCCGCTCCTGCTTGATCTTCTCCGCCCGCGACATCGGCCACTTGTCGTTGAGGTAGCTCAGCATCGGGGTGGCTAGGAAGATCGTGGAGAACATACCGATGGTGAGACCCAGCAGCAGCGCGATCGAGAAGTCCTCCAGCGAGTCCCCGCCCAGGATCGCCAGCGCCGCGAGGATGAACATCGCGCCGAGACCGGTGTTCACCGTGCGGGGGATGGTGTCCAGGATCGCCTTGTTCGAGACCTGCACGAACGACTCGTCGCGCGAGCCCCGCCAGTGCTCCCGGATCCGGTCGAAGATCACCACGGTGTCGTTGACGGACAGACCGATGATGGTCAGTGCGGCCGCGAGGAAGACCCCGTCGATCGGCTTCCCCGTCCAGGCGAAGAAGCCCACCACCAGGGTCACGTCGACCAACATCGGCAGCACCGCCGAGATGGCGTAGGTCCAGAAGAACCGGATCGCCAGGTAGAGCATCTGCACCAGCAGCGCGATCCCGAACGCCAGCAGCGCCTTGTTGCGCAGCTCCTCGCCCAGCGCGGGGCCGACCTCCTCGTCGACCTCCTTGTCCACCTCGCCGCCGATCTCGCCGAGCGACGACTGGATGTCGGACTGTTCCTCGTCGGTGATCTCGCCGGTGCGGACCACGACCTTGTTGCGGTCGCCCTCCTGCACCACCGCCTCGGGGAAGCCGGCGTCGGCGACCTGCTGGCGCGCCTCGTCGATGTCGACCGGCTGGCTGGTGACGTACTCCACGGTCCGGCCACCGGTGAACTCCACCCCCAGGTTGAGCCCCTTGACCCCGATGCCCACCCCCGCGAGCACCAGCAGCAGCCCGGACACGGCGACCCACAGGCCGCGCCGCACGATGATCTGCGGGTTGCGCCGGACCAACCACTCCCGGACCTTGCCGATGTAGCCCAGTCCCGCGAACCGCGGGCGCTTGGCCACCGGCGGGGTGACGACGGCGACCTCCGTCAGCACCCGGGCCACGATCAGCGCCGAGATCAGCGAGGCCACGACACCGATGGTCAACGTGACACCGAAGCCCCGCACCGGCCCCGCGGCCAGGGCGAACAGCAACCCGGCGGCCAGCAGGGTCGTGACCTGGGAGTCCAGGATGGCGCTCCAGGCCTTGTTGAACCCCCGCATCAGGGCGCGCTTCAGACCGCCGCCCGGGTACTCGTCGTACTCCTCCCGCGCGCGCTCGAAGACCAGCACGTTGGCGTCGATCGCGAGTCCGATCGCCAGCACGAACCCGGCGAGCCCGGGCAGGGTGAGGGTGGCTCCGAGGGCCAGCAGGGCGGCGTAGGAGATGAGGGCGTAGGAGGCCAGCGCGACGGTCGCCAGGAATCCGACCAACCGGTAGACGAGGATGATGAACAGGCCGGTGAGCACCAGTCCGATGACGCCGGCCTCCGCGGACGCCTCGATCGCCTCGTCACCCAGGGTGGGGCCGACGGTGCTGGTCTGGATCACCTCGACCGGCAGCGGCAGGGCGCCGCCCTCGATCAGCACGGCGAGCTCCTCGGCCTCCTCGAAGGAGAAGTCGCCGTAGATGCTGGTGCTGCCGGTGATGTTGCCGCCGCAGGGCACGTTCACGGTGGGTGAGGAGATGACCTCGTCGTCCAGGACGATCGCGATCCGGTTCGCCGCCCCCTGGGCACAGGCCGCCTCGGCACTCAGGTCACCGAACGCCTGGGACCCCTGGTTGGTGAAGCTGACGTTGACGACCCAGTCGGTCTGCTGCTCGGGCATCTCCGCGCGGGCGCGGGTGATCTCGTCACCGGCGAGCGCCACCGGCCCCAGCTCCAGGGGCACCCCGCTCTCGTCCTCGATGACCGTGTGGTTCTCCTGCTGCGGCTCGGGGAGCTGCTGCTCCTCCCCCTCGCCGCCGCCCTCCGGCTGCACCTGCCGGATGACCGGGCGGACCTCGAGCTGGGCGGTCTGCTGGAGGACGTCGAGCGCCTCGGAGGGGTCCTGGACGTCGGGCAGCTCCACGAGGATCCGGTCCTCGCCCTGGCGGACCAGGGTGGTCTCGGCGACACCGAGGTTGTTGACGCGGCCCCGGAGCACCTCGACCGCGCGGTCGACGTTCTCCGCGTTGGCCTCCGCGCGCTCGGAGTCCTCGGCCTGGAGCAGGATCTGGGTCCCACCGCGCAGGTCCAGCCCCAGCCGGGGCTCGATGTTGAGCGCGACGGCCACGCACCCGGCGAGGATGCCGAGGACCAGGACCAGCCGGACGAGGGGACCGCGAGACATGGGCTACATCCTCGCTCACGAGGCACGTCACCTGAAAATGGGGGTTCCCCCGCGTGGCCGGGGGCGGCCACGAGCGTGCTCCGTGCACGGAAGTGACGGCCCCGGGCCGGCGTACGACGTCACGAGCGTGCACGGTGCACGGTTGTCGCGGGGGCAGGCCGAAGCCTGTGGACGACGAGTCGCGGCCGAGCCCCCGCCCGGTCACGCTGGCGGCATGCCCGACCGCACGTCAGCACCCCCTCGTCCGGCTCTCGACACCCGCCGCCCGTTCAGCCGCGCCGATGCGATCGCCGCGGGCCTCCCACCCCGCCTGATGCGAGGTTCCCGCTTCCGCCGGATCTTCCGCGGGGTGTACGTCGATTCCGCGGCCCCGCCCCACCCACGGCAACGCGTGGAGGCGGCCCTCGTCCCGTTCGGGGGGACGGAGGGCGGCGCCGTCGCCAGCCACGCCTCGGCGGCACGCGTGGTCGGGGTCCCGCTGCCGGTGTGCCCGGACGAGCACGTCACCGTGAGCCGCCCCGCCCAGCGACGGGTGCGTGCGGGCATCCGGTGCCACGTCGACGCCGGGATGCGGTCGGTCAGGCACGACGGGGTGCCGATCTCGGAGTACCACCGGATGTTCGTCGAGCTGGCCGAGCTGCTGATGCTGGTGGACCTGGTCGTGGTCGGTGACAACCTCGTGCGCCGCGGCCTGGTGACCGAGGAGTCGCTCCGGGCCGCCGCGTCGACCAGCCGGCTGCCCGGAGCACGGCGGGCAGCCGAGGCGGCGGCGTACGTCCGCGCCAGGGTCGACTCCCCGATGGAGTCCCGGTTGCGGATGCTGCTGGTGCTGGCCGGGCTGCCGGACCCAGAGGTGAACCGGTTGATCAGGAGCGCGGACGGCGAACCACTCCGGCGCTACGACCTCAGCTGGCCGGCCGTGCGGGTGGTCGTGGAGTACGACGGGCGCCACCACATCGACCGCGTGGAGCAGTGGGAGGACGACCTCGACCGCCGAGAGGCGATCGACGACGACGGCTGGCGGATCCTCGTGGTCACGGCGCGGGGGATCTACCGGGAGCCGGGGCGCACCGTGCTCCGGGTCTGGCGGGTCCTGCACCGGCGCGGACAGGTCGGTGTACCGCCTCGCCCCGGTGAGGACTGGCGTCCGCACTTCCCGGGCCGGACCTGAGCGGCCGACCACAGCCGGGCACCGTGCATGGTTGTGGCGTCCCGCAGCCGGCGTACGGCGTCACATCCGTGCACCGGGCACGGTTCCGGTGTCCCCAGGCCCTTCGTCAGACGGCGTACGCCGCCAGCTCGTCGGCGAGCCGGTCGCTCGCGCG
>CAZRKV010000201.1:0-5469 GCA_964600305.1 uncultured Nocardioides sp.
CTCAGAGGCTCACGGCCCCGCCCGTGGACAGCGAGGTCCGGGCATCAGCCTGTGGACGTCTCACGGCCCGTAGGGCCGACTCAGCGAGTCGGCCCCCCGGCAGCCGGGGTCAGTGCCCGCTCAGTGGTGGCGGAGCTCCTCGCCGTGCACGTCGTGCCGACCGTCGAACTGGTGCCCGTCGGCCGACACCCCGAGGGTGCCCTCCTCGATCTCGTGCTCCCGCTCGTCGGTGAGGTGGTGCTGGGCCTCCTCGTACTCCTCGCGGGTGGGCTTCTGGATGTTGTCCCCGAACATCCCGCGGGAGAGCTTCGCCCGGATCCTCTGGCCGCGGGTCGGGCCGGAGCCGTCGCCGCTACCGGCCGGGAGCTCGTAGACCCGGTCCCGGTCACGTGCCGTGAGCTCGTAGGCGGTGTCGGGGGAGAGGGGCAGGTGCCGCTCGGAGTACCCACCGGCCGGCGACCGGGTGATGACCCCGCTCTCGTACCCGTGCAGCAGCTTCTCCTCGTCGTGCCGCTGCAGCGAGATGCACCAGCGCCGCGTCAGGATGAAGACCAGCACCGGAACCACGAACACCGCCACCCGGAGGAAGTAGGTGATGTAGTTCAGGTTCAGGTCGAAGATGACCGCCAGGACGTCGTTGCCGCCGCCGGCCCACAGCAGGCCGTACAGCGTCACCGCGGCGGCGAAGAACGCCGTCCGGGTGGGGGCGTTGCGCGGACGCTGCAGCAGGTGGTGCTCCCGCTTGTCGCCGGTCACCCACGCCTCCAGGAACGGCCAGGCGAGGAACAGGGCGAACAGCCCCAGGGGCAGGATCTGGCCCGGGATCATCACGCTCCAGGACCAGGTGGTCCCGAAGATCTCGGACTCCAGGGGCGGGAAGATCCGCATCGCGCCCTCGGCCATGCCCATGTACCAGTCGGGCTGTGAGCCCGCGGTCACCTTGGACGTGTCGTAGGGGCCGTACTTCCACACCGGGTTGATCGTCATGATCCCGCCCATGAGGGCGGTGATGCCGAAGACGATGAAGAAGAAGCCGCCCGCCTTGGCCATGTAGACCGGCAGCATCGGGAAGCCCACGACGTTCTTCTCGGTGCGTCCGGCCCCGGGCCACTGGGTGTGCTTGTGGTACACGAGCAGCAGCATGTGCGCCGCGATCAGGGCCAGGATCAGCCCCGGGAGCAGCAGGATGTGGATGGCATAGAACCGGGAGATGATGTCGTCGCCGGGGAACTCGCCGCCGAACAGGAAGAAGGACATGTAGGTCCCGACGACGGGGGTCGCCTTGACCAGGCCCTCCGCGATCCGCAGTCCGGTGCCGGAGAGCAGGTCGTCGGGCAGGGAGTAACCGCTGAAGCCCTCGAGGATGCCCAGCAG
The DNA here is from genome assembly GCA_964600305.1 of uncultured Nocardioides sp. Classification (GTDB taxonomy): domain Bacteria; phylum Actinomycetota; class Actinomycetes; order Propionibacteriales; family Nocardioidaceae; genus Nocardioides. The sequence goes on from CAZRKV010000201.1 coordinate 1,375, forward strand.
CAGCAGCACGCCACCGATGATCCAGTTGACCTCGCGCGGCTTGCGGAAGGCTCCGGTGAGGAAGACCCGGGCCATGTGCACGAACATCGACGCGATGAAGATCAACGACGCCCAGTGGTGGATCTGCCGCATCAGCAGGCCGCCGCGCACCTCGAAGGAGATCGCCAATGTCGAGGCGTAGGCCTCGGAGATGTTCAAGCCGCGCAGCTGGTCGTAGGGGCCCATGTAGGTGACCTCGGCCATGCTGGGCTTGAACCACAGCGTCAGGAAGACACCGGTCAGCAGGCAGATCACGAAGCTCCACAGCGCGATCTCACCGAGCATGAACGACCAGTGGTCGGGGAAGACCTTGCGCAGGTTCTTCTTGGCGGCCGACGCCAGCCCGAGGCGCTCGTCGGCCCAGTTCGCGAGCTTCGACCCCTTGCCCGGCGTGGAGGCCTTCGCGGGCTCGGTGCCGTTGCTGTCAGCGACGGTGGTGGAGGTCGTCATGTTCAGCCACGCTCCCAGTAGCTCGGGCCGACGGGTTCGAGGAAGTCGCTCTGCGCGACCAGGTAGCCCTCGTCGTCCACGCTGATCGGGAGCTGCGGCAGCGAGCGTGCCGCAGGTCCGAACAGGACCTTGCCCGCGTCGGCGAGGTCGAAGGTGGACTGGTGGCAGGGGCACAGCAGGTGGTGGGTCTGCTGCTCCCACAGCGAGATGGGACACCCGACGTGGGTGCAGATCTTGGAGTAGCAGAGGATGCCGTCGACCGCCCAGTTCTCGGGGCTGGCGTCGCTGAAGGTGATGTCCTTCGGCTGCATCCGGACCAGGATGACCGCGGCCTTGGCCATCTCGGTGAGGCGCTCGGTGTGGGTCAGCCCGTCGGTGTACTCCAGGTGCTCCTGGATGTGCTCGGGCCGGTCGCTGCGGTCCTCCTCGTGGTGCTCCTCACCGGGAGCGTGGACCAGGCCCTCGGGCTCGGCGTTGACCAGCTGGCCGATCTCGATGTCCCGGGGGCGCAGGGGGATGCCGGAGGTGTCGTTGACGACGCGCATCCCCTCGGCCCAGACGGTGTGCTCGAGCGCGTCGCCGGGGGTGGGGCCGAGGTCGCGCAGCGCGACGATGGCCGGGAGCCCGAGCATGGCGACCGAACCGATCAGGGTGTTGCGGATCAGCGGCCGGCGACCGATCCCGGAGTCCGTGGCCCCCTCCTGCAGTGCGGCGAGGGCGGTCTCGCGGTCCTCGGCGGAGGAGGCCACGGGGTGGCGGTCCTCGACGATCTCGACGTCGGACATCAACTTGCGGGCCCACTGGACGACGCCCACGCCGATGCTGAGCAGGGCCAGGCCGAGCGTGAGGCCTAGGGCCATGTTCCCGGCACCCATGCCGAAGAACAGGTCCATCTGGGCCCAGCCGCCCTCGCCGTCCCGCTCGCTGCCGAAGTCGATGGTGAAGTAGGCCACGACGAAGAGCACCGCGAAGACCATCGAGGCCAGGAAGAAGCTCGCGACTTGGCGCTCGGCGCGCTTCTCCGCCTTCTCGTCGACGTCGGTCGGGCGCCAGGTGTGCTCGTGCAGGCCCGGGTTGGGGATCGGGTCCCCCGCGCGGGTGTCGGGGGTGGCGTCGGTGGTCCGCTCCGGGACGGGGTCGTGGTTGGTCACGCTGCCACCTGGTCCTTCTTCTTCCGGGACGTGCGAGTGGTGTGCGCGGCGATCCAGATCGCCGCGCCGACGCAGAGACCGATGCCGACGATCCAGGCGTACATGCCCTCCGCGACGGGGCCGAGGGCGCCGAGCGTGAAGCCGCCGTACGCCGGGGACTCCTCGAGCGAGGTCAGGTAGGCGATGATATCGCGCTTGTGCTCGGGGCGGAGGACGTCGTCGGAGAACACCGGCATCTGCTGCGGGCCGGTGAGCATGGCCTCGTAGACGTACTTCTCCTCGACCCCGGTCAGGGTCGGGGCGTGCTTCCCGTCGGGCATGGCTCCGCCGGAGCCGTCGAAGTTGTGGCACGCGGTGCAGTTGGTGAGGAAGAACTGGCCGCCGCGCAGGATCGCCTCCTGCTTCTCCTCGTCATCCATCCCCTCGGTGGAGTAGACGTCCGAGGACGGGATGTCGGGGCCGGGGCCCAGCGAGGCGACGTACGCCGCGAGCGCCTCGGTCTCCTCGTCGGTGTACGCCGGCGCCTTGCGCGGGGCCTGCTGGCCCGGCGCCTGCATGGGCATCCGGCCGGTGCCCACCTGGAAGTCGACCGCGGCGGCGCCCACGCCCACCAGCGAGGGGCCGAGCTGCTGCTCGCCGTCGGCGGTCAGCACGCCCTCGCCGTTCTGGCCGTGGCAGAACGAGCAGCCCACGAGGAAGAGCTCGCGGCCCTCGTCGACCAGCTCCTGGTCGGTGAGGGCCTGCTCGTCGGCCTGGGCGGGGGAGAGCGCGGCGTACAGGCTGCCGGTCACCAGCAGGCCCAGCACCAGCACGAGCAGTCCGGCCAGCGGACCGCGGCGGTGCCGCGAGATCCGACCGGCGGAACGGTTCAACAGACGCACATCTAGTCCTTGCGGTTGCGGCGGGCTCGGGGGCTACTTGATCAGGTAGATGGAGGCGAAGAGCGCGATCCACACGACGTCGACGAAGTGCCAGTAGTAGGACACGACGACGGCGCTGATGGCCTGCTCATGGGTGAACTTCTTGGCGACGTAGGTCCGGCCGAGGACGAACAGGAAGGCGATCAGACCGCCGATGACGTGGAGGCCGTGGAATCCGGTGGTGAGGAAGAACACCGACCCGTAGGCGGAGTCGGAGATGGTGACGCCGTGGTGGATCAGCTCGGCGTACTCCAGCGCCTGCCCGCCGATGAAGATCGAGCCCATCACGTAGGTGAGGATGAACCACTCGCGCAGGCCCCACCCCTTGACGTTCCAGACCCGCCCGGTCCGCCCGACCTGGCCGGCCTCGGCGGCGAAGACACCCAGCTGGGCGGTGACCGAGGAGAGCACCAGGATCGTGGTGTTCGCGGTCGCGAACGGCACGTTGAGGTGCTGGATCTCCTGGGCCCACAGGTCCGGGCTCATGGCGCGGATCGTGAAGTAGGCCGCGAACAGGGCCGCGAAGAACATCAGCTCGCTGGAGAGCCAGATGATCGTCCCCACGCTCACCATGCTGGGACGGTCATGGTGCCCGTGGAGACGGGATGCCGGAATCGTCGTTGCTGTCGCCACGGGCGCCATTATGTCTGCAAAGCTTCCCGAGGGCACCCCACCCCCCTGTCCAGGTGGGTCATAAAGTTCACAGCGTGGTTCCACGTGCGCTCTTGCCGGCCTCCGGGGACCCCGCCGAGGACCTCGCGGGGCTGCCCGAGCTGACCTTCGGACGGATCTTCACCACGTGGGGGATCGACCCGCTGCTGTTCATCGGCCTGGTCTGGGCGGCCGGTCTCTACGCGTACGGCGTCTACGTGCTGCACCAGCGCGGCGACCGCTGGCCGGTGGGCCGCTCGGTCGGGTTCGGCCTGGGGATCGCGACCTTCTTCTTCGTGACCCATTCGGGCCTCGGCGCCTACGACACGGTGCTGCTGAGCGTGCACATGGTGCAACACATGGTGCTGTCGATGGTGGTGCCGCTGCTGCTGGCGCTGGGGGCGCCGGTGACGCTGGCCCTGCGGACGCTGCCGCGGAAGCCGCGGGGTTGGCTGCTCGCGGTGCTGCACTCCCGAGTGGCGAAGGTGCTGTCCTTCCCTCCGCTCACGCTGGCGCTGTTCATCGTCTCGCCGTGGATGCTCTACTTCAGCCCCTGGTACGACGCGAGCCTGACCTCGGAGTACATCCACGAGATGACCCACGTGCACCTGGTGCTGGTGGGGTGCCTGTTCTTCTGGCCGCTGGTGGGGGCCGACCCGGTGCCGGGGAAGGTCTCCTACCCGTTCCGGCTGCTGCTGATGGTGATGACGCTGCCCTTCCACGCGATCCTGGGCCTGGCGATCATGGACCAGCAGACGCTGATCGGCCGGGAGTGGTACCTCTCGCTGCGGGAGGGGCCGCTGGGTTCGTGGCTGCCGTCGGCCGCCGAGGACCAGCACCTCGCCGGGGGCATCCTCTGGGGCTCCGGCGAGCTGGTGGGGCTG
>CAZRKV010000202.1:0-5075 GCA_964600305.1 uncultured Nocardioides sp.
TCAAGGGCAACGAGATCGCCTGCCCCTTCCACGACTGGCGCTGGGGCGGCGACGGCCGGTGCAAGCAGATCCCGTACGCCCGCCGGGTCCCCCTGCGTGCGCGCACCCAGGCCTGGACGACGCTGGTCCAGGACGAGATGCTCTTCGTCTGGAACGACCCCCAGGGCAAGCCGCCACCGGAGGACGTCACGATCCCCCGGATCGAGGCCGTCGACGACGACACGTGGACCGACTGGCTCTGGTACACCACCACGATCGAGGGCGCGAACTGTCGCGAGATCGTGGACAACGTGGTGGACATGGCCCACTTCTTCTACGTGCACTACTCCTTCCCCACCTACTTCAAGAACGTCTTCGAGGGCCACACCGCCTGGCAGTACATGAACGGCTCCGGACGCGAGGACGTGCGGCCGCAGAACCCGAGCAAGCAGACACCGGTGGTCCTCGGCACCACCTCGGTGGCGGCCTACCACGGCCCCTCGTTCATGACCGACGAGGTGACCTACCACTACGAGGACCTCGACGTCGAGACCATCCTGATCAACTGCCACTACCCCGTCGACGCCAACAGCTTCGTGCTGCAGTACGGGATCATGGTCAAGAAGCCCGCGGGGATGGCTGATGCGGACGCCGAGGCGATGGCGCGCAAGACCGGCGCCTTCATCAAGTACGGCTTCGAGCAGGACGTGGCGATCTGGAAGACCAAGGCCCGGATCGACAACCCGCTGCTGTGCGAGGAGGACGGGCCGGTCTACCAGCTGCGACGCTGGTACGAGCAGTTCTACGTGGACGCTGCCGACGTCACTCCCGAGATGACCGAGCGGTTCGAGTTCGAGATCGACACCACCCGACCCAACGAGGCCTGGCGCACCGAGGTGGAGGCGAACCTCGAGGCCCGACGGGCGGCTGCCGTGAACCGGGCCGACGCCTGATGGCCGTCCGGCCCGACGTGCGCCTCGAGACCGCGCCGATGACGCCAGTGACCTGCCGCGCGTGCGGCGCCCGGGTCGAGGCCCGCAAGTCCAGCTGGGACCAGACCAGCATCCAGTGGCACGACGACGCCCTCGAGCAGTGCCTGGAGCGCCGGGCGAGCGAGCCGCGGCCGGGTCCCACCGGCGCGGTCTTCCCCGGGTGCGCCGCGCTGCGCGACTCGGTGCGGGAGGCCGCCGTACGCGGTGAGCTCGAGGTCGTCGACGACGACCCGCTGAAGTCCAACCCCGACGCCCGGGAGCACGAGGCATGACGTCGGTGGAGCAGTACGGGCCGTGGGCGGTGGTCGCCGGGGGCTCCGAGGGCGTGGGCGCCGAGCTCGCCACCCAGCTCGCCGCGGACGGCTTCCACCTGGTCCTCGTGGCGCGCAAGCCCGGGCCGCTGGCGGAGACCGCCCAGGCCGCGCGGGCGTACGGCGTGGAGGTGCGCACCGTCGCCGCCGACCTGACCACCCCCGAGGCGATCGAGGAGATCCGGTCGGTGACCGCGGACGTCGAGGTGGGGCTGCTGGTCTACAACGCAGGGGCCAACTCCTACGGGCACCGCTTCCTCGACGGCGAGCTGGACGGTTTCCAGCGGGTGATCGACCTCAACGTGACCGCCCAGCTGGCGCTGGTGCACCACTTCGGCCGGCTCATGCGCGACCGCGGACGGGGCGGCATCCTGCTGGTCGGTTCCCTGGCCGGGTACGTCGGCACCTCGCGCGAGTCGATCTACGGCGCGGTCAAGGCGTTCGGCCGGACCTTCGCCGAGGGGCTGTGGGCCGAGCTGCGCGAGCACGGCGTGGACGTGCTCGAGCTGGTGCTCGGCGTGACCCGGACGCCCGCGATGGAGCGGGCCGGGCTGAACTTCGACGTCCCGGGCCTGCACGTCTCCGAACCGGCCGACGTGGCCCGCGAGGGGCTCGCCCACCTGGCCGACGGTCCGGTGCACGTGGTGTCGGGGAACGAGAGGGTCGTCGAGGCGCGGATGACCGACGACCGGGCCCGGCTGGTGCTCGGCACCGAGAAGGTGATGACGGCGCTCGCTCCCCGGGAGTGATCGGCACCGCGGTGGATCGGTGTCACCTGGTGGCACGGATCGACCGCACTGTCGCCACCACCGGGCAGCCCGGCCCGCACCGCACCGGCTCCCCCTGCCAGCCCCGCCGCTGCAGCAGCATGGCGATCCGGGCCGCCGTGCGGCAGCCGCGGTCGAACACCTGCCCGTAGGACAGCCGCACGGTCAGCTGGTCGTCGACCGCCGCATCCAGGTCGCGGTCCATGTCGCGGTCCCGCTGGTGTGTCGTGTCGTGGAACAGTCGACCGTCCAGCTCCACCACCAGGTCGTCGTACGCCGCATCGCGGTAGGTGACCCCGCAGGTGCCCTCGGCACGCACCTGCCGCGAAGCCCGCGGCAGGCCGTGCGCTCGTTCGACACGGTGCAGGTAGCCGTGCTCGAGCACCGAGCAGGCCCCCTCCGCGACGTCCCGCAGCACCCCGAGCATCCAGCTGCGGCGCCGGAGGCGGGACCGCCGGACGAGGCGTCCGTGCATCCGGGCGGCCGTCGTACGCCGCGACTGGCAGGCGGCCGCCACCGTCCCCAGGGCCGCGAGGTCCGTCGGGGCCTCCGCCGCCACGTCCAGGGCCGCTTCCTCGTAGCGCACCCGGGGCGGGCCCAGGTGCCACTGCACCCGCTCGGCCAGCCCGCTCACCCGGTGGACGACGACGCCGTCGGGCGCGGCGACGTGCCGGTCCCGATCGACCGCCACGTGCACCGGGCCGTGGTCCGGGCGGGGGCTCCCCGGCCCTTCGGCCGCCCGCAACGCGGAGTCATGGCTCAGCGCGGCCGGCCACACCGACAGCACCGCCGCCCAGGCGCGCTGGTGCCAGCTCGGCACACCGGTGTGGTCGACGTACACGCCCGGGTGCACCCGCGCGAGCTCGCGGCGGCGGACCCGGCGACGGATGTCGTGCGGCGACCATCCGGCCGCGAGGAGCTGGCTCCGGGCGACGACGCCACCCTGGTCCGACATCGGTGGGAGGTCCATGGTCGCCCCATGCTGGCGCCGGCGGCCGGAGGCCACCAGCCACCGTCGTCAGACCTGTGGAGAATCTTCGGTGCGGTGGATCGGAGCCACCTGGTGACCCGGATCCACCGCGGAACCGAGCTTCCGGCCGGTACGGCGACCGAAGAAGGTGCCGTCCCCCAGCGAGGTGCCCGACACGTAGCCCTCCCCGTGGATGCCGGAGGTCGCGCGACCGGCGGCGTAGAGGCCCGGCACCGGGTCACCGTCCACGCCCAGCACCTCACCGTCGACCGTGGTGTGCAGCCCCCCGAGCGTGAACCCCGAGAACCCGGTCGTCGGCCCCTGGCTGCTCATGCCCGGCGCGAAGCCCCGCCTCGGGTCGACCGCGGCGTACGGCCCCTCGAGCGGGCGCAGCCACCGGGGATCCTTGTGGAAGTACGGGTCCTCCCCCGCCGCGGCGTGGCGGTTGTACGCCGCCACGGTGTCCTCCAGCGACCCGGCCGGCAACCCCAGGTCGGCCTCGAGCTCGGCGAGGGTCTCCGCGGCGTAGTCCGGACGCACGCCCCAGGTGTCCCTCGGGGGCACCGACGCCAACGCCTCCTCGTCCAGCACCACCCAACAGGGGCCGGGCTCGCGCAGGGCCGCGTGGCTGAACACCCCCGGGTAGACGTCCTCGTTGACGAACCGGCGCCCCAGCCCGTTGACCAGCATCCCGCGGCAGGCCATCGCCGGCAGCGCGGTGTACGCCGCCTCCACGGTCGCCATCCGGCGGGTCGCCGCCCCGAGGGAGGCCGCCATCAGGATGCCCGACCCGTCGTCGTACCCGTCGCTGACCTTGCCGTGCCCGAGCAGCTCGGGGGCGTGGTCGAGCAGCATCTGCTCGTTGTCCACGAACCCGCCGGTGGACAGGACGACACCGCGCCGGGCGCGGTAGGTGACGTCCTCACCGAAGCTGCGGGCCACCGCACCGACGACGCGTCCGGAGTCGTCGACGACGAGCGAGGTCACGCGGGTGTCGCAGTGCTCGGTGACGCCGGTGAGCCGGCAGGCCGCGACCAGCTTCTCCATGATCATCCAGCCGCCCCAGCTCTCGGTGGAGGGCCGGTGTCCGCGCGGCACCGGGCGGGCGAGCTCGTGGTAGGGCCAGGCGTTCTCCCCGAGCCACATCAGTCCGTCCCGGGTCGGCGGCATCCAGGTGGGGGCGTCGTACAGGCTCGGCTCGAACCGCAGCCCCAGGGACCGGAACCAGTCGAAGTGCTCGACGCTGCCGTCGCAGTACAGCCGCAGCTTCTCGGTGTCCACGTGCGGGCCCAGCGCGGCGGCGAGGTAGGCGTACATGTTGTCCGGGTCGTCGTCGAAGCCGCACGCGGCCTGCAGCGCGGTGCCGCCGCCGAGGTAGAGCTCGCCCCCGGACATCGCCGAGGAGCCGCCCGGGGCCCCGGAGCGGTCGAGGGCGATCACCTCGGCCCCCGCGGACGCCGCCTCCAGGGCCACCGCGGCGCCGGCGCAGCCGAACCCGACCACCAGGACGTCGCACGCGTGGTCGAACGCCACGTCGGCGGCGGGGGTGGTCAGCGACATCTCAGATCATCGACAGCATCGGGCCGGGCGGTGGGGTGACGTCCATGTCGGTCAGCGCCGAGGCGTGGAAGACCGACCCGGGCACGTGGATGGCGTGCACCATCCCCATGTGCCCGTCCCGCCAGAAGCGCTGGATCGGGTTGTCCATCCGCAGTCCGTTGCCGCCCGAGCGCATCACCACCTCGTCCATGGCGCGCACCGCCCGCCAGGCCGCCGCCACCTGGGTACGCCGCGATGCGGCCCGTTCGGCCAGGGTCGCCTCCTGGCCGCGCTCGGCCATGTCGTAGAACCGGCTGACGTTGTCGAGCATCGCCGTCCGGGAGGCCTTGATCTCCTCCGCGGCGGCACTGATCGCGTACAGCACGTAGGGGTCGTCCTTCACCTTCGTGCCGGTGATCTGGACCCGACCACGCTGGTAGGCCAGGTGCGCGGCCAGCGCCCCCTCGGCGATGCCGATCACCGGTATGTTGAGCACCGGCTGGCGTCCTTCGCGCAC
>CAZRKV010000202.1:5085-5378 GCA_964600305.1 uncultured Nocardioides sp.
GCGGTGATGCCGAGCGGGACGGCGGTGGTGTAGGGGACGTGGTAGAGCGGGTTGGTCTGACCCGCCTCGCGGGGCGGGGAGCCGTCGAGTAACTTCGCGAACGCGATCGCCCGGTCCTCGGGGATGAAGGCGTCGGTGACCACGATGTCCTTCGAGCCGGTGCCGCGCAGCCCGACGACGTCCCAGGAGTCCTCGACGATCTCGTAGTCCGACCGCGGCAGGATCACGTGGAACACCCGCGGCGGCACCAGCGCCTGTCCCTCGTCGTCGCCCAGCATGGCACCGAGGAAGAT
>CAZRKV010000203.1:0-5366 GCA_964600305.1 uncultured Nocardioides sp.
CGCGACCGGGGTGCTCTCCCGGCTGGACGCGTTGGCGGTGGGCCGGACGGCATGGCTGCTCGGGGCCGGCCGCAGCCGCAAGGAGGACGAGGTGCAGGCCGGTGCGGGGGTGCTGTGGCACGCCCGTCCCGGCGACCGGGTCACCGCCGGTCAGCCCCTGTTCACGCTCCGCACCGACGAGCCCGAGCGGCTCGAGCGCGCGCTGGCGGTGCTGGCGGAGGGGTACGACGTGGGCCCCGAGCCGGGTGCCGACGCGGCGTACATCGCGCGGCCGCTGGTCATCGACCGGGTCGGGTGAGGAACCCGGTCACGGCAGCAGCAGCACCACGGTCTCGGCCACGCAGGCCGGCTTGTCCTCGCCCTCGATCTCGATCGTGTGCTGGAACGTCACCTGCTTGCCCGCCGGGATGTCGACCACGTCGTTCATCGTCACGTGGTTGCGGATCCGCTTGCCGACCAGGAGCGGTGCGGGGAAGCGCACCTTGTTGACGCCGTAGTTGAGCTTGGCCCCGGGGGTGGCGAGCTTGAACACGTTGCTGCCCAGCCACGGGATCAGGGAGAGGGTGAGGTAGCCGTGGGCGATGGTGCCGCCGAACGGCCCCTCCTGCGCCCGCTCCCGGTCCACGTGGATCCACTGGTGGTCCCCGGTGGCGTCGGCGAACTGGTTGACCCGCCGCTGGTCGATCGTGACCCAGTCGCTGGTGCCCAGCTCGGTGCCGGCGGCGGAGGAGACCTCGTCGAGAGTGGTGAACACGCGCATGCCGGAGAACCTAGCAACTCCGTCGAGCCCGGTGGCGGGCACCTACGATGCGGACGTGGCGCCGACGTACTCCTTCCGTGACGGCTGGGTCGTGCCCGGCGAGCCGGCCCGGGTCCACGCCGTCCTCGTCGACCTGGAGCACTACGCGCTCTGGTGGCCCCAAGTCGTCGCGGTCGCGAAGGTCACCGAGGACGACGCGCGCGTGCTCTGCCGCTCGACCCTGCCGTACACGCTCGACCTGTGGCTGCACGCGGAGCGTCGGGAGGCGGACCTGCTCGAGACGAGTGTGACCGGGGACCTGCGGGGGACCGTGCGGTTCCGGCTGTCCGCCGCCCCCGACGGCACGCGCCTCCACCTCGAGCAGGACGTCGACGTGGTCGGGCGACTGGCCGGTGCGGCGTCGTACCTCGCCCGGCCGGTGCTGACCTGGAACCACGACCGGATGATGGCCGGCTGCGTGACGGGGCTGCGACGGGTGCTGCAGACCGGCGACCACCCGGCCCTGCAGCGGGGACCGACGTAGTCGTCGACCCCGCGGTCAGGTCCCCCGCACGTGGAAGCGCTCGCCGGCGAAGGGCCCGCCCACGTACGCCGCCTCGGCCTCGTCGTCGGGACCGGGCAGGACGGAGTCGGCGAAGTCCTCGGCGTCGTCCTGCGGGTGGTAGCCCAGGGCGCGACCGGGCGCGAGGTCCCACCAGGCGCGGGTGTTCGCGGAGATCCCGTAGAGCACCGCGAAGCCGGGGGCCGGGGCGGTCAGCGCGGCCTCGACCATCCGGACGCAGTCGTCGTGGGACAGCCACGTCGAGAGCGCGCGGACGCTGGCCGGCTGCTCCAGGAACGACCCGATCCGGCAGGCCACGGTGTCCAGGGCGTACCGCTCGGAGTAGAGCCGCATCGTCGCCTCGGCCGTCACCTTGGCCACGCCGTAGAAGGTGTCCGGTCGGGGGAGGGCGTCCACCCGCAGCAGGTCCGTGCGGGGGGTGCGCCCGACGGCGTGGTTGCTGGAGGCGTAGACGAACCGGGTCACCCGGTGCTCGACCATCGCGTCCAGGAGGGCCGCGGTGGTCACGGCGTGGGAGTCCAGCGACTCGCGCAGGTTCGCCTCCCCGGGGTTCCCCGCCAGGTGGACGACCCCACCCAGGTCGTGCTCGGCGAAGACCGCGCTCACCGCGTCGGGGTCGGCGCAGTCGACGCTGTGCCAGGGCCCGGCGAACCCCTCGGGGGCCGGGAGACGGTCGAGCCCCACGACCTGGTAGCCACGGTCCACCAGTCCGGTGGTGACCACGCGGCCGATGCTGCCGGCGGCGCCGGTGACGAGGACGACCATCTTCACACCTCCGGTACGACACGGCCGAGGAGGTCGCCCATCCGGGCCGCCGCGTCACGACCGGCGGCGAGGACCTCCTCGTGGTCCAGTGGTTCGCCGGTGATCCCGGCGGCGGCGTTCGTGACCAGGCTGATGCCCAGCACCTCCATCCCGGCCTGGCGGGCGGCGATCGCCTCCAGGGTGGTGCTCATGCCGACCAGGTCGCCGCCCAGGGTGCGGACCATCCGGATCTCGGCCGGGGTCTCGTAGTGCGGCCCGGGCAGCTGGACGTAGACCCCTTCGTCGAGCGAGGGGTCGACCTGCCGGCACAACGTCCGCAGCCGCGGGCTGTAGAGGTCGGTGAGGTCGACGAACTCCGCGCCCTCGATCGGGCTGGTCGCGGTCAGGTTGATGTGGTCGCTGATCAGCACCGGCGTCCCCGGCTCCCACTCCGGGCGCAGCCCGCCGCACCCGTTGGTGAGGACGACGGCGCGGCACCCGGCGGCCGCGGCCATCCGGATGCCGTGCACCACCGAGGGGACGCCGTGACCCTCGTAGAGGTGGGTGCGTCCCAGCAGCACCAGCAGCTGCCGGTCCTCGCCGGAGGGGCCGCGGCTGCGCACCGAGCGGATCCGTCCGGCGTGCCCGGCGACCGCCGGCGGCGCGAAGCCGGGGAGTTCGGTCGTCGCGAGGTCCGCGGTGACCTCCCCGAGGGCGTCCACGGCGGGCAGCCACCCCGAGCCCATCACCAGGGCGACGTCGTGGCGTGCCACTCCCGTGGCCGTGGCGAGCTCGGTGGCCGCGTCGGCAGCCCGGGTGGCGGGGGTCCCGAGGTCGAGGGCGTGTCTGCTCACCCGTCGAGGGTAGCCATCTCCCGCTCGGACGTCTGCCCCGCCCGGCGCTTCGCGAGCCGGCGGAACGAGCGGGTCGAGCGCCGCCGCCGGGGAAGGCGGCCCGCCGCCGCGTCGGCCAGCAGGGTCCCGACGGTCTCGCGGGCGCAGACCCGGTTGGCACCGATGCCGCCCGAGGGGCCGCGCTTGACCCAGCCGACGACGTACGCGCCCGGGGAGCCGATCACCCGGCCGTGCTCGTGCGGGACGGTGCCGCGCTCGGGGTCGAAGGGCAGCCCGGGGATCCCGGTGCCCCGGTGCCCGATCGCCGTGACCACCAGACCGGTCGGGATGGTGGTGGTGCCGCCTCCCTCGGTGGTGCGCACCGCCTCGACGCGGTCGGTGCCGCACAGCTCCTCGGGCTGCGACCCGAAGCGCAGCACGATCCGGCGACCCCCCTCCGGTGGGGGCGTCGACCAGTCGATCTTCTCCCGGGGCACGCCCTGCAGCACCGCGGCCTTCTCCGACGGGGTCGCCTCGGAGGCGGCGTCGATGGCCTCGCCGATCGCGGGGTCGTGCTCGTCGACGACGAGGTCCACGCCCTCGAGGTGCTTCAGGGCCCGCACCTCCGGGAGGGTGTACGCCGCGTGCTCGGGCCCGCGCCGGCCGAGCAGCACGACCTCGCGCACCCGCCCCGCACGCAGGGCCTCGAGCGCGTGCGGCGCGACCTCGGTCCCGGCCAGGTCGTCGGGGTCGGTGGTGAGCACCCGCGCCACGTCGACGGCCACGTTGCCGGTGCCGACGACCACCACCCGCTCGGCGTCGGGGACCACGGCGTCGGCGGCCACGTCAGGGTGGTCGTTGTACCAGCCGACGAGGCGGGTGGCGGGGGAGCAGCCGGGGAGGTCCTCCCCGGGGACGCCGAGCCGACGATCCGCGCTCGCCCCCACGGCATAGACGACGGCGTCGTGGTGGGCCAGCAGCTCCTCGTGGGTGAGGTCCTCACCGACCTCCAGGCCCAGGTGGCGCCGCAGCCGCGGGTGCTCGTGGAGCCGCTCGAAGGTCTCGCCGACCCGGCGGGTGCTCGGGTGGTCGGGGGCCACGCCGTACCGGACCAGGCCCCCGGGGGTGTCCAGCCGGTCGACCAGGGTCACCCGGCTCTGGGTGTGCAGGAGCAGGTCCTCGGCGGCGTACATGCCGGCCGGGCCGGTGCCGACCACGGCCACCCGCAGGCGGGGGAAGTCGGCGGAGATGGTCCGGTCGAAGGTGGGCTGCTCCCAGGCGTGGAAGTTCGGGCCCTCCTCGCTCAGGCCGGGATCCCGGTCGGCGTACCACGCGGCGTTGACCTCGGCGTACTCGCGCTGGGCGCCGACCAGCTGGTCCACGGGGAAGATCGCGTCCACCGGGCAGGCGTCCGCGCAGGCGCCGCAGTCGATGCAGGTGCGCGGGTCGATGTGGAGCTGGTCGGTGCTGCCGAACTCGCGCTCCTGCGGCGTCGGGTGGATGCAGTTGACCGGGCAGACGCTGACGCAGGTGGCGTCGTTGCAGCAGGTCTGGGTGATCGCGAAGGCCATCAGATCAGGTTCGCCCGGGCGTAGACGTACTTGGCCGGACGGGTGAGCAGGCCGGCCGAGGAGAGGAAGTCCATCAGGCCGGCACAGCTGGAGCGCAGCAGCGACTTGTGGTGCTGGTTGGCGCGGGCCTCGCGGACCGCCCGGGCGCGGTCCAGCCCGGCGCGGTCGTAGACCTGTGGGTGCACCATCGAGGTGACGATGAAGTAGGCGGCGATCGAGACCACCAGGGCGCTGTACTGCCGGCGCAGCCACCCGGCGCCCTCCATCCGCTCCCGGGTCTCCTCCCGGGCGAACTTCATGTGCCGGGACTCCTCGACCACGTGGATGTTGTTGATCGTGCGCACGAAGGGCGCCACCCGCTCGTCGCGCATCCAGTCGCGCTGCATCACGTCGAGGACCTCCTCGGCGACCAGGATCGCGGCGTACGCCGCCTCGCCGGAGGCGATCGTCTTGAAGAACCGGCCGAGCTCGACGGCCAGCCGGCGGGGCCGGTACGCCGGCGCGCCGAGCTTGGCCGCCCCGCGCGCGAACATGATCGAGTGGCGGCACTCGTCGGCGATCTCGGTCAGCGCCCACTGGAAGGCGGGGTCGGTGGGGTCCTTGGCGTAGAAGTCCCGGATCATCATCTGCTGCAGGATCATCTCGAACCAGATGCCGGTGCTGGCCACCGACGCCGCCTCCTGGCGGGTCAGCTCACGGCGCTGCTCCTCGGTCATCTCGGCCCAGTACGCCGTGCCGTACAGCGTGCTCCACTCGGGGCTGGCGCCGTGGTGGTCGAGGTCGAGGGGGGTCTCCCAGTCGACCTCGATGACCGGGTCGTAGGAGAGCTGCTCGGAGGAGTCGAGCAGGCGCTGCGCGGTCTCGGCGGTCATCGTGTGCCTCCTTCGCGGGCATCA
>CAZRKV010000204.1:0-3361 GCA_964600305.1 uncultured Nocardioides sp.
GAGGTCGGCAAGATCACCTCCGAGGCCGAGGGCGAGGTCCAGGAGATGATCGACATCTGCGAGTTCGCCGTGGGTCTCTCGCGCCAGCTCTACGGGCGCACCATGCCCTCGGAGCGTCCGGGCCACCGGCTGATGGAGACCTGGCACCCGCTGGGGCCGGTGGGGATCATCACCGCCTTCAACTTCCCCGCCGCGGTGTGGTCCTGGAACGCCGCGGTGGCGCTGGTGTGCGGCAACTCCCTGCTGTGGAAGCCCTCCGAGGTCACGCCGCTGACCTCGCTGGCGGTCTCGTCGCTGCTGGACCGGGCGATGGCCGAGCAGCAGGCGCCCGAGGGACTGAGCCAGCTGCTGGTCGGCGACGGGTCCGTGGGCCAGGCCCTGGTGTCCCACCCGGGCGTGGCGCTGCTCAGCGCGACCGGCTCCACCCCGATGGGCCGCCAGGTCGGGCCGGAGGTGGCGCGCCGGTTCGGGCGCTCGCTGCTCGAGCTGGGCGGCAACAACGCCGCGGTCGTGAGCCGGCACGCCGACCTCGACCTGGCGCTGCGCGGGATCGTCTTCGCCGCGGCCGGTACGGCGGGGCAGCGGTGCACCACGCTGCGTCGGGTGATCGCGCACGAGGACGTGGTCGACGAGCTCACCGAGCGGATCGCCGGCGCCTACCGCACGCTGCCGATCGGCAACCCGCTGGCCGAGGGCACCCTGGTCGGTCCGCTGATCAACCGGCGCTCCTTCGAGACCATGCAGACGGCACTGTCGACCCTCGGCGACGAGGGTGCCTCGCTCGTCGTCGGTGGCGGCCGCGAGCTCGAGGCGGTCGCCCCCGAGGCGTACTACGCGCACCCGGCGCTGGTCCGGGCACCCGACCAGACCGAGACCATCCGCCGGGAGACATTCGCGCCGGTGCTCTCGCTGCTCACCTACTCCGACTTCGACGAGGCGATCGCGCTGAACAACGACGTCCCGCACGGGTTCTCCGCAGCGGTCTTCACCTCCGACCTCAGGGAGGCCGAACGATTCTGCTCGGCCGAGGGCGCGGACTGCGGGATCGTGAACGTCAACATCGGCACCTCCGGCGCCGAGATCGGCGGCGCGTTCGGCGGTGAGAAGGAGACCGGCGGCGGCCGCGAGTCGGGGTCGGACGCCTGGAAGGCCTACATGCGCCGGGCGACGAACACGATCAACTACTCCACCGAGATCCCGCTCGCGCAGGGCGTCGAGTTCCTATGACCGGCATGGATCTGCAGGAGCTGTCCGACCGCGCGGAGATCCAGGACCTGATCACCCGATACACCCGTGCCGTCGACACTCGCCAGTGGGACGACCTGGACGACGTCTTCACCGATGACGCGGTCCTCGACTACTCCTCCGTCGACGGGCCGGTGGCTGCGGTGGGCGAAGCCAAGAGCTGGATCGAGAAGGGGCTGGCCGGCTTCGACCGCTACCAGCACCTCATCGGGCAGGTCGCGATCGAGATGGAGCCCGGTGGTGAGGACGCCCGCGCGACGGCGTACTTCACCAACCCGATGGTGGCCCGCGCCCCGGACGGCACGGAGTCGGTGTGGGAGGTCGGCGGCTACTACCACCACGACCTGGTGCGTACGCCGTCCGGCTGGCGCTCGCGCCGGATGGTCGATGACGTCGTCTGGCAGCGGGGGTCCTGACGTGGACCCCGAGCGCAAGCCCCCCGGCCTCGACCACCCGTTGGTCCCGAAGGTGCTCAAGGTGGCCTCCCGTGCCCACGTGTGGCTCTACCGCCGGACCGGCGGCCGGGTCGGCGGGTCGTGGCGGATCGGCGCCGGCTTCCGCAAACCGGTGCCGATCCTGCTGCTGACCCACCGGGGGCGGCGTACCGGCCGCGAGTTCACCACCCCGTTGCTCCACCTCCCCGACGGTGACCGGGTCGTGCTCGTGGCCTCGCAGGGCGGGCTGCCCCGGCACCCGCAGTGGTACCGCAACCTCCGGGCCGACCCGGACGTGCTCGTGCAGGTGCGCGGCGACGTGCGCCGCATGCGCGCGCGGACCGTCGACCCGGAGGAGCGGGCGTCCCTGTGGCCGCGGCTGGTGGAGCAGTACGCCGACTTCGAGGCCTACCAGGCCTGGACCGACCGGGAGATCCCCGTGGTGGTCTGCGAGCCGGTCATGGGCTGAGACGGGAGCGAGGACTCTGACCCGGATCCGCGGGTAGGTGGCTCGACCCGGACCCGGGCCCCAGTGTCCCCGCCGACAGTGTGCGACGAACAGGCACTCGTGGTGCGGGGTGCCGTGCTACCGAACACCACACAGGTTCTGGGCATTCAGCACCTGCGTGGCGTTCGGTCCTCGGGTCCTTGACCGGGAGTCGGCCGGTGATCAGCTACCGACTCGCGGATCCGCGAGATGCCGGTCGCGTGCCGTCTGGGATCGGCAGCTCGTGAGTGGGGGTGCTGGAGGGATCGTTTGCGGCTTGGCCGGCGTACCACCGGCCACCACCGTTGCCGGTTCGTCGCGCCACGAGTGCCGGTTCGTCGGGGAATCGGGAGGACCCGCCTGGCCCCTGGGGTCGTGGTCCCTGACCACTACTCGCGGATCCGGGTCAGACGAGCTCGACCCGGCAGGGCAGCGCTGGTGCCCGACTCAGTCGGGTGTCGGCGGTGACCAGCGGCACGCTCAGATGGGCAGCCAGGGCAACGTAGAGCGCGTCGTAGAAGCTGACGTTGGATCGCAGAGCCCAAGCCCCTTCCGCGAGGGCTCCGGTGTGCGGATACCGGTGCTCGACCAGAGCGAGGGTGGCCCACAGCGCGGTGTGTGCCTCGTCGCGGCTGATCCGTCCTGCCTGCTCGTGACGCCGCAGCACGTTGCCGATCTCGGCGTCGACCAGGTGCGGAGCGTGGGTGCGCATCGCTGCCAGGCGTGCTCGCAGCGTGTCGGCGTCGGACGTCCTGGCGGTCAACGCCATGACGAGGGCGGAGGCGTCGAGGACGCAGTCGCTCACCGCCGGTCCGCTGCCAAGTCGGCCAGGATCGACTCCCGGGTGGGGCCCGGGGCGCTACTGGCCTCCCGTGCGGACTCCATGCGCGCCAGCACCTCCTCGGTGGTGGGGCGGCGGGCGAAATCGATCACCCGGTCCCGCATGTAGGACTGGATGGACTGCCCGGCATCCCGGGCGCGCTTGCGGATCACCTCGTAGGCGTCCTCGGGGATCTCTCGGACTTGGATCGTTGCCATAGCGCTATAATAGCGCTAGCGCGTGTTCGGGCCGGCGCCTTGCGGGCGTCAGCCAGCCCTCCAGGCCCTCCGGACGGCAGCGACGTCGCTCTGCTCGGCGCCTCCGTGCCCTGAGAAGTTGCGGCCGGGCCCTGAGAAGTTGCGGCCGGGCCCTGAG
>CAZRKV010000204.1:3461-5306 GCA_964600305.1 uncultured Nocardioides sp.
GCCCTGAGAAGTTGCGGCCGGGCCCTGAGAAGTTGCGGCCGGGCCCTGAGCGGTCGACTGCAATCCCACGACCCTCGGGCTGTTCTGGCAGGTCCCTTCCCCGCCGCGGACCCCGACGTGGAGCTCGAGGTGCGCGTCGCCGGGCCAGTTGAGATCGCGGGTCGACCGGACCATCGCCCGTAGCTTGGCCGGCTTCTCGGCCAGGGGGATCGGATGTGCCTTCCTGGGTTTGGCGACGACCCGGGCGACGTCTCCTCCAACCTCCCATCCGACGACGTACCCCTCTCGGGCGAGGCCTGTCAGACGCGGTGCCAGGTCGGCGACCTCGGAGACCTGGTCAACGATCCGGTTGTCGGGCCTGCGACCGGATCCGGGACCCCACCTGAGGTCCAGGGTGGCCTGCGGATTCATCAGGGTTGCCACGGCCTCCGCGACCTGTCCCGCGACGGCAGGCCCCTCGTTGTCATCGGTGTAGGTACCGAACTCCCGGACCCACCCGGTCGGGGACTCCTCCAAGCGAATCAAGTCAAGACCGAAGACCTTGTACTCATTGGGCGCCGGCCCCAGCCGGTGGAGTCGCCCGGGGTGAACTCGCTCCGATGTCTGTCGGTGCAGCCGACCGCGTGGGCCCGGTCACCGGAGATCTTGATCCCCATCAGTCGCGGGCTGCTTGGGCCGCGCAGTCGGGTCTCTTCGGCCACGATCCCGGAGGGGTCCTCGATGGTCTCCCAACTGAGGTCGGCGAACAGGTCCTCGGCCGCCGGGTCGACATACCGGGGCTCACGGTTCGTGAGGTAATCGAGGAACGCGTGGTACTTCGCGGTCTCGACGCCGGTGACCAGGTGCTGCCCCATCCCCAACGCCCTGCGGGTGTCTTGGCCTCGGCGATCTTGTGTGCCTGCTTGTTCAGCGGGTTGACGATCCGGTTGGTGTCGGGCCGGTTGTCGGGTTGTTCGACCCAGACGATGACCATGTGGCCCTGGGTGTAGCCGTAGGCCCGGACCGCGTGCGAGGTCGATGCGGAGTCCTCGGCCCGATAGGTGACTTCACTGGCGGCGAGCCCCCAGCTCGGCGCGGTCCGGTGCACGCTCACCGGGGCGGGTGGGCTGCCGCGGCAGCCCATCAGACCAGGCCGGCCGACCCCGCCGTTCGGCGCTCCCAGGGCGGGAGCAGAAGCAATGGGGACCCATCACGGCACCTGTCGCGGAGAACGCTTCAGCCGGTTTGGCGTTTGCCGTCGGTGCGTTCCACCGTGCGCTGGGTAGTTTCACGAATGGTTTCGACCGGCGGTATGGCGTCCTCAAGTGGCCCTGCCCAGGGTCTGGTTGATCTGGGCGGTGGTGAGCCGGTCCAGATCTTCGGCCGACAGGTCGACCTCGCCGGTGGCCTGGATGGAGACCATCACCAGGGTGCCCCGGTCGCCGGTGTAGGACTCGGCTTCCAGGTAGGTGTAGGACCGCCAGATGCTGACCCGCTCGTCGGCCTCAGTGGGCTCCATGCTGGTGAACACCCGCGGCCGCACCGAGGCGAACGCCACCGTGTCCGGGTGTGAGGCGGGCAACCGACGAGCGGTGGCACCGGGTTGGGCCTCCCGCCGGGGGCTGTCCTCCAGACCCGCGGTCAGCGCCTGCAGGCCCTCGCGTGCCGAGCTCGGGCGCTGGGGCCACACGCCGATGATCACCAGCTCCTCGTGCCCGTCGTGGGTACGCCGGTAGCCGATCGTGTTCTCTCGCGAGGCCGACCCGAACAACTCCGGAGTGTCCAGCCCATGCCCGGCGCTGCACACACACCCCCCGAACTCGGTGAAGTCCCGGGTCGCCGTCCCGCCGACGGTCTCCGCGGACA
>CAZRKV010000205.1:0-5302 GCA_964600305.1 uncultured Nocardioides sp.
CGGCTCGACAAGCCCGGGATGAGCCTCTCCGGGGGGCAGCAGCAGCGGCTGTGCATCGCCCGGGCGATCGCCGTCGAGCCGCAGATCCTGCTGATGGACGAGCCGGCGTCGGCCCTGGACCCGATCTCCACGGCGGCGATCGAGGACCTGATCCACGAGCTCAAGGCCGACTACACGATCGTGATCGTCACCCACAACATGCAGCAGGCGGCGCGGGTGTCGGACGACACCGGCTTCTTCAACATCAAGGGGGCCGGGCAGCCGGGGCGGCTGGTGGAGTTCAACCCCACCCAGAAGATCTTCGCCAACCCCGACGACCCGTCGACGGAGGCCTACATCTCCGGCCGGTTCGGCTGAGGCTGTCCCTCCGGCTCGCTCCCTCCCGCTCCTGCTCGCAGCCGCCCGACCGCTCCTCCCGCCCGGACCGGGGTACTCCGTGACGTTCGGGTCGCCGGACGGCGCTTTCCGGGTCCCGAACGTCACGGAGTATCGGGGGAGGGGCCTGTGGATGAGCGGATGCGCCGGGCCGCGTGGGCCAGCACCCTCGGAGGATGGCTGTCCCTCCCGTCCTCCGCGGCATCACGCGCCCCGGCGTCGTGCTCCCGGTACGCCGCGACCAGGACGGCCGCACCGGGCCCACGCCCGCGCAGGCACGCGGGCCGCGATGGCGGCGTACCGGCCGGGGGCTCTACGTGCCCGGCGACGTGGACGCCTCCCGGCCCGAGCAGCGGATCGTCGAGGCGGCCGGGGTGCTCCCCGACGGTGCCGCCGTGACGGGCTGGGCCGCGCTGCGCTGGTGCGGAGCCGTCTGGTTCGACGGCCTGGCGCCCCACGGGGGCGAGCAGCTGCCGGTGGACCTGGCGATCGGCATCAACGACGTGCGCCCGCGGGCGGGGATCCGGTTGTCCGAGGAGCGGCTCAGCCCGCCCGACCTGACCTGCCACGACGGGCTGCCGGTCACCACGCCGGTGCGGTCGCTCGCCTTCGAGATGCGCTACGCCCCCGACGAGCGGGAGGCCGCGGTGGCGTTCGCGATGGCGGCGTACGCCGACCTGGTGAGCATCGACGAGATCACGGCGTACGTCGACCTGCTGGGCACCTGGACCGGGGTGCCGCAGGCGCGGCGGGCGCTGGCGCTGCTGGACGAGAACACCTGGTCGCCGTGGGAGGCCCGGATGTGCCACGTGTGGATCCTCGACGCCGGGTTCCCGCCGCCGCTGCGCAACTGCCCGGTGTTCGACCTGGCCGGGAACCACCTCGGGACCCCGGACCTGCTCGACGTCGAGTCCGGGACGGCGGGGGAGTACGACGGCGCGGTGCACCTGCAGGGTGCCCAGCGCTCCCGCGACGTGGACCGGGAGGCGCGCTTCCGTGGGGTGGGGCTGGAGTACTTCACGATGCTGGCCGGGGACCACGGTGACCGCCGCCGGCTCGTGGCCCGGATGCACGCGGCCCGGGCCCGTGCCCGGTGGGAGCGCCCGGAGGAGCGGCGCTGGACGGTGGAACCCCCGCCCTGGTGGGTGCCCACCCGCACGGTCGAGCAGCGCCGCCGGCTCACCTCCGGCCAGCGGGCCCGCTGGTTGCGCTGGCGGCGTGAGGTGGCCTGACCCGCCGGGCCGCGCGCCCGTTGCGCTTGGGGCGGTACTCCGTGACGTTCGAGACCCCGGAGACGCGATCCAGCAACCCGAACGTCACGGAGTATGCGGGGGAGGGGGCGGGACGAACGGACGGACGGACGTGACCGCCGGGAGGAGGAGGCCGGCGTCAGCCGGGCAGGACCTCGATGAACAGGTGCGCGACCCAGTAGCAGGCGCCCGCGGCGAGGCCGGCCATCGGGAAGGTGAGCACCCAGGCCCACACGATCGACTTCGCGACCCCCCAGCGGACCGCGGAGAGCCGCTTGGTCGCACCCACACCCATCACCGCGGAGGTGATCGTGTGGGTGGTCGAGATCGGCGCCTCGAACGCGTACGCCGTGGTGTAGAGCACCGAGGCCGCCACCGACTCGGCGGCGAAGCCGCGCGGCGGGTCGAGGTCGATGATCCGGCGTCCCAGGGTCCGCATGATCCGCCACCCGCCGGAGTAGGTGCCCAGCGAGATCGCGGCGGCCGCGGAGAAGATGACCCAGAACGGCAGCGGGTCGCCGGAGGAGACGTAGCCGCCGGCCAGCAGCGCCAGGAAGATGACGCCCATCGTCTTCTGCGCGTCCTGCAGGCCGTGCCCGAGCGCCATCGCGGCGGCCGAGGCGGTCTGGGCGAGCTTGAAGCCACGGTTGGCCTTCGCCGGGTTGGCCCGGCGGAAGAGCCACATGATCAGCAGCATCATCAGCCCACCGAGGGTGAAGGCCACCAGGGGCGACAGGATCATCGGGATGGCGACCTTGTCGAGCACCACCTCCCAGTGGGCGGTGGCGCCGGCCGCGACCGCCGCGCCCACCAGGCCACCGATGAGGGCGTGCGAGGAGGAGGACGGCAGGCCGAAGTACCAGGTGATGATGTTCCAGGTGATCGCGCCCAGCAGTCCCGCCATCACGATCACGAGGGCATGGGACCCCGTCCCCGGATCGATGGTCTCCGAGACCGTCTGGGCGACCTTCTGGCCCAGGAAGGCGCCGACGAAGTTCATCACGGCCGCCATGATCAGCGCCGCGCGCGGGGTCAGGGCCCGCGTCGAGACCGAGGTCGCGATGGCGTTGGCGGCGTCGTGGAAGCCGTTGGTGTAGTCGAAGACGAGCGCGACCGCCACAACGGCGACAATGATCCACAGTTCCATGTGGCAGGGGCTCCGCTCAGGATTCCTTGACGGCGATCTGCTCCACGGTGTTGGCCACCGTCTCGAAGGCGTCGATCGCGCCCTCGAGGGCCTCGGTGATGTCCTTGAGCTTCATCACCTGCAGGGCCTCGTGCTGGCCGCTCGTGAACAGGTCGGCCAGGATCCGGCGGTGGGTCTTGTCGCCCAGGTTCTCCAGCCGGTTGATCTCGATCCAGTACTCGGTGAGGTCCTTCATCGCCTCCAGCCCGGGCATCGCCTGCACGGTCAGCTCCGCGCACCGCTGCAGCACCTCGACCTGCTTCGACATCTCCGCGGGGAGGTCGGTGGCGTCGTAGAGCACGATCAGGTCGACCGCCTCCTCCATGCCGTCCATGATGTCGTCGAGCCCGGAGGCGAGGTTGTAGATGTCCTCGCGGTCGAACGGCGTCACGAACGTGGAGTTCACGCGGCGGATGATCTTGTGGGTGGTCTCGTCGCACGCGTGCTCGGCGTCGCGCATCCGCTGGGCGATGCCCTCGCGGTCGTTGTCGCTCGCGAACATCTCGGCGAGGAGGTCGGCACCCTTGACCAGGTGCTCGGCCGACTCGCTGAACAGGTCGTAGAACGTGCCGTCGACGGGACGGAACTTGATACGCAAGTCGAACTCCTGGTGATCAGGGCCGGAACGTCGACATGCTATGGCCACGGACGCCTCCGGGGGCAACCCAGCCCCCGATCGGCGGGTGGTGAGGCTGGTCTCGTCCGGGTCGGTACGGCGTGTCGCGGCCGGATGTCGCTACGTTGGCCCGATGAGTCCCACCGCACAGCTCCGTGACCTCCTCGAGCGGGCCCAGGGGCCCGTCGTACGCGCCGCCCTGGCGCTCCCGCCGCGGGTGCAGCGGCTGCTCGCCGGCCCGCCGGTGGTGGTGGAGGGCCAGCAGCTCGACCTGGAACAGCAGCTGGTGCTGCGGCTGGACCGGCTCTCCGGGATGCCCGAGACCGCCGCCCTGCCGATCCCCGAGGGACGCCGCAAGCTGGCCGCGCAGAGCGCGGTCATGGGCGGGAGGCTGCCGATCGGTGCGGTGCGTGAGGAGCAGGTCGCGGGTCGCGACGCCCGGCGCTACACCCCCACGGCACGGGTGGGTACGCCGCAGCCGGGCCCGCTGCTGGTGTTCTTCCACGGCGGCGGCTGGGTGTACGGCGACCTGGACAGCCACGACGCGACCTGCCGGTTCCTCGCCGAGCGGGCCGGCGTGGAGGTGCTGTCGGTGGACTACCGGCTCGCGCCCGAGCACCCGTTCCCGGCGGCGTACGACGACGCGGTGGCGGCGTACCGGCACGTGGTGGAGCACGCCGGCGGGCTGGGGGTCGACCCGGACCGGATCGGGGTCGGGGGTGACTCCGCGGGCGGGGCGCTGGCGGCGGCGACCGCGATCGCGGCGGCGCGTGCGGGGTGGCCGTGCGCCTTCCAGCTGCTGATCTACCCCGCGACCGACCTGACCCGCAGCCACGCGAGCCACCGCACCTACGCCGAGGGGTTCTACCTGACCCGGCGGTTCATGGACGTCGCGACGATGGGCTACCTGCCGGACGTCGCGCAGCGGACCGACCCACGGGCCTCGGTGCTGTACGCCGACCTCCCGGCCGGCCTCGCGCCGGCGTACGTGTGCACGGCCGGGTTCGACCCGCTGCGCGACGAGGGGGAGGCCTACGCCCGCCGGCTCTCCGAGGCGGGGGTGGCGGTGGAGCTGCAGCGGTTCGACTCGCTGGTGCACGGGTTCGCCAACTGGGTGGGCGTCGGCCGCACCAGCCCCGGGCACGTCGCCGAGGTGGCCGAGGGGCTGCGGCGGGGGTTGGGTGAGCCCGGCTGATTCCCCGGTCGACCGGTGAAACCGGCACCTGACAGGTGTTTCAG
This sequence comes from uncultured Nocardioides sp., assembly GCA_964600305.1. Taxonomy (GTDB): domain Bacteria; phylum Actinomycetota; class Actinomycetes; order Propionibacteriales; family Nocardioidaceae; genus Nocardioides. The sequence goes on from CAZRKV010000205.1 coordinate 4,667, forward strand.
TGCCTGTCAGGTGCCAGGAATGCCCCTCGGGTCGTCGGCGAGGCGGTGGTACTGCACGTGCGTGTCGCCGGGGTCGTGGGCGAACCCGAGCCGTGAGTAGACGGCGATCGCGGCGGTGTTGTCCGCCTCGACGTAGAGGATCACCTCCGCGCAGCCGACGTCGGCCAGGTGCACCAGCCCCGCGCGGGTGAGCGCGGAGCCCAGCCCGGTGCCCTGCGCGGACGGGTCCACGCCGACGACGTACACCTCCCCCTCGCCGCTCGGGTGCACCTTGGTCCAGTGGAACCCGGCCAGTCGGCCGTCCGGGCCCTCGGCGACGAGCAGCCCGGCGGGGTCGTACCACGGTTCGGCCATCCGCTGCGCGAGGTTCTCCGCGTCCATGCCGCCCTGCTCGGGGTGGCTGGCGAAGGCGGCGGCGTTGACCCGCAGCAGCTCGTCGGCGTCCTCGGGCCGGTAGGTGCGGATCCGGTACGCCGTCCCCGCGGCCGCGCCGTCCGGCACCCCCGCCGGTACGCCGTCCCGGACCGCCTCCGCGAGCGCGTCGCGACCCAACCGCATCACCCACAGCTCGCGGGCGGGCTCGAACCCGGTGCTCGCGGCGAGGGCGGCCGCGGCGGGGTGGTTGCCGTGGGACCA
>CAZRKV010000206.1:0-5301 GCA_964600305.1 uncultured Nocardioides sp.
TGCTCACCGCACGCATCCGTGGCATCCCGTCCTCGGCGTGCCAGGTCTCGAAGTCGGAGTGCCAGTAGAAGTCACCCCCACCGAACCCCGGCTTGAAGTTCACCCGGCTCTGGTGGATGTACACGTCAGACCCGAGGATCTGCCGGGCCCGCTCGACCAGTCGCGGGTCGTTCGCGATCCGGGCGAAGACGTCGTTGGTCCGGTGCACGTCGAAGATCGTGCGGACCTCCTGTGACCTCGCCTCGATGATCGTCCGCTCGTCGGCGCGGGTCTCGGGGTCGTGCGACAGCCGGTAGAGCTCGCTGCGGAACGCGTCGACCTCGCCCTGGGTCACGAAGTCCTCGGCTGTCAGGTACCCCTTCTGGTCGTAGCCGTCCAGTGTGGCCTGATCCATCGGGCCATCAGCAGCGGCCCCCCAGACGACGGGGTCCTCGCGCTCGATGACTGAGGTCCCGTCGGAGACGCGGGTCGGGTAGACGTCCGCAACTCGGTCCAGGGTTTCGCTCATTCCTACCTCCTGATGATTCTCACTGCCTCTCTCGGGCCAGCTTGTCCTCTTCTTCGGTGATGAGTGGGTACACGCCGTTCTCGTCGTGCACCTCACGGCCGGTGACGGGTGGGTTGAACGTGCACGCCATCCGCAGGTCGGTCTTCGCGCGCACGGTGTGCTTCTCGTGACCGTCCAGCAGGTACAGCGTGCCGTCCGTGATCGGGAAGACCTCGCCGGTCTCGTCGTTGACGAGCTCGCCCTCGCCGCCCACGCAGTAGACGGACTCGATGTGGTTGGCGTACCAGAACGAGCTCTCGGTGCCGGCGTACAGCACGGTGTCGTGGAAGGAGAAGCCCACGCCCTCGCGGGCGAGGACGATCCGGCGGCTCCGCCAGTTCTCGGTCTGGATGTCGCGCTCGGTGCCATCCAGGTCGTTGAGGTGGGTGACGATCACGGTGGTTCGTGCTCCGTTCGTTGTTCGTGGGGCCGGCCCCGGGGCGGGGCCGGCCGGTGGGGGAAGGGGGTCAGGCGGAGGTGCCCAGGACCGCGTCGGCGGACTGCTCGATGATCTCCAGCCCCTGGGCGACCTGCTCGGCGGTCACCGTCAGCGGCGGCATCAGCTTGAGCACCTCGCTCTCGGGGCCGGAGGTCTCCACCAGCAGGCCGCGCTCGAAGGCCTCGGCCGAGATCCGTCCCGCGGCGTCGTGGTCCGGGAACACGATCCCGGTCAACAGCCCGCGACCACGGACCGCCGCGCCCTCGTGCTGGGCGGCGATCCGCTCCAGCCCGTCGCGCAGCTGCGCGGAGCGCTCCTGGACCTCCTTGGCGAACACGTCGTCGGACCAGAACTTCTTGAACGCGGCGGTGCCGGTGACGAAGGCAGCGTTGTTCCCGCGGAAGGTCCCGTTGTGCTCACCGGGCTCCCACTGGTCGAGCTCTGGACGCATCAGGGTGATCGCCATGGGGAGTCCGTACCCAGAGATGGACTTGGACAAGCACACGATGTCGGGAGTGATCCCGGCGTCCTCGAAGCTGAAGAAGGTGCCGGTCCGGCCGCACCCGGCCTGGACGTCGTCGACGATCAGCAGGATCTCGTGGGCCTTGCACAGGTCGCTGAGGGCGCGCAGCCACTCCATGCGGGCGGCGTTGAGGCCACCCTCGCCCTGCACGGTCTCCACGATGATGGCCGCCGGCTTGTCGACGCCGGAGCCGGAGTCCTCCAGGACCCGCTCCAGCCAGATGAAGTCCTCGACGGCGCCGGAGAAGTAGTCGTCGTAGGGGATCTTGGAGCTGTTGGTCAGCGGGATCCCCGCGCCCATGCGCTTCATCGAGTTGCCGGTCACCGACAGCGACCCGAGGGTCATCCCGTGGAAGGCGTTGGTGAAGGACAGGATGTGCTGGCGACCGGTCACCTTGCGGGCCAGCTTCAGCGCGGCCTCGACGGCGTTGGTCCCCGTCGGGCCGGGGAACATCACCTTGTAGTCCAGCCCACGCGGCTTGAGGATCAGGTCGCGCAGCGCGGTGAGGAAGTCCCGCTTGGCGCTGGTGTAGAAGTCCAGCGAGTGCAGGATGCCGCCGCTGCGCAGGTAGTCGATCAGCGGCTCGGTGAGCTCGGGGTTGTTGTGGCCGTAGTTCAGCGCGCCGGCGCCGGCGAAGAAGTCGAGGTACTCCCGACCGCTCTCGTCGGTGATCGTGGCGCCGTTGGAGTGGGTGAAGACGGCCGGCCAGTTGCGGCAGTAGCTGCGCACCTGGGACTCGAAGGTCTCGAAGATCTCGGTGTCGGACTTTTCAGTGGTGGGCATGACGCCTCCGGGTCGGTGCTCGCCCCGGCGCCAGACCCAGCGCCACGGCGAGCTGCGGGTGTTCGTGCGAATCAGGTCTGGAAGGGTCCGATACGGAACAGGAACTCGGTGTCGTGGCCGTCCGGGAACAACGGGGCCTCGAACAGCGGTGTGCGCTCGAGGTGGGCCTCCCGCCCGTTCGCGAACGAGGTGAACAACGCCACCGAAGCGGTGTTGTCCTCCGTGATGGTGGTCTCCAGGTGGGTGATGGCACCCTGCCCTCGGTCGGCGAGCTCGTCGAGCATCCGGCGGGCCAGCCCGTGGCCGCGGTGCCGCTCGTCGACAGCGACCTGCCAGACCATCAACGTCGACGGCTCGTCCGGTCGCCGGTAGCCGGTCACGAACCCCGCCGGCTCACCGTCGACCGTGGCGACCACCGAGTTGGCCGCGAAGTCACGGGCCCACAACAGGTAGGCGTACGACGTGTTGAGGTCGAGCGTCTTCGAGTCGCGGGCGATCCGCCACATCGCGGCACCGTCGTCCAGCGTGGGTCGCTGGAATCGCACCACCGCACTGGGTGCTTCCTGGCGGGGCGCGCTGCCGCCAACGTCTGGATCAGGCATCGCTTGTCCACACTAGCGTGGCCAGCACGAAGTGCAACCTGGTGGGGGATTGCTCACACCCGTCGGGGCGTCGTCCCGGGCGGGTCCTAGGGTTGAGGTGTGACCGACGACACCATTCCCGAGCTGCTGTGGGAGCCCGGTCCGTGGGAATCCTCCCGCCTCGGCCGGCTGGCCCGGACGCTCGAGCAGCAGCACGGCGAGCGCTTCGACGACTACGAGCAGTTCCGCTCCTGGACGACCGAGCACCTCGACGCCTGGTGGCTGGCGGCCTGGCGCGAGCTCGGCCTGCCCTCGACCACCGAGCCGACGGTCGCGCTGGCCGAGGAGCGGATGCCCGGCGCGGTGTGGTTCCCCGAGGTGCGCACCAACTACGCCGAGGCGATGCTGCGCCTGCCGGGACGGGCCGAGGACGACGTCGTGGTCATCTCCCGCAGCCAGTCGCGGGACGAGGTGGCCCTGACCGCGGCCGACCTGCGCGAGGAGGTGGCCCGGGTGCGGGCCGGTCTGGTGCGCCTCGGGATCGGGAACGGCGACCGGGTGGCGGCGTACGCACCCAACATCGCCGAGACCCTGGTCCTGCTGCTGGCCACCGCCAGCCTGGGGGCGGTGTTCTGCTCGGTGGCCCCGGAGTTCGGCACCCGCAGCGTCGTGGACCGGCTGGGGCAGGTCCGCCCGACGGTGCTGGTGGCGGTCGACGGCTACCGGTACGGCGAGAAGCCGATCCCGCGGCACGACGAGGTCGCGGAGGTCCGCGCCGCGCTGCCCGACCTGCGGCACGTCGTGCACCTGCCCTACCTCGACCCCGCCTCCGAGCCCCCCGAGGGAGCCACCACCTGGGCCGACCTCCGCTCCGGGACCGGGCCGCTGGAGCACGAGCAGGTGGGGTTCGAGCACCCGCTGTACGTGCTGTTCTCCAGCGGCACCACCGGCCTGCCCAAGCCCATCGTCCACGGCCACGGCGGCATCATGCTGGGCCACGCCGCGGCCCTCGGACTGTTCAGCGACCTCGGCCCCACCGACCGCTTCTCGTGGTTCTCCACGACCGGGTGGATGATGTGGAACTACCTGGTGTCCGGCCTGTCGGTCGGCACCACGCTGGTGCTCTTCGACGGGGACCCGGCCCATCCCGGCCTGCTCTCGCAGTGGCGGATGGCCGCCGAGACCCGGCTGACCTACTACGGGACCTCTGCGCCGTTCCTCATGACCTGCCGCAAGCGCGGCCTGCGTCCCGGGGAGGACCTGGACCTGTCGGCACTGCGCGCGATCGGCTCGACCGGGGCGCCGCTGCCGGCCGAGGGCTTCCGGTGGGTGTACGACGCGGTCTCGTCGACCGTGCAGCTGGGCTCGATCTCCGGCGGGACCGACGTGTGCAACGCCTTCGTCGGAGCGACCCCGTTGAACCCGGTGGTGGCCGGGGAGATCCCGGCCCGGCTGCCGGGCATCGCCGTGGAGTCCTGGGCCCCGGACGGGCAGGGCGGCTGGCGCCCGGTGGTCGGCGAGGTCGGGGAGCTGGTGATCACCCGACCGATGCCCTCGATGCCGGTGGGGTTCTGGGGCGACGAGGACGGGTCGCGCTACCGGGCGGCGTACTTCGAGGACATCCCGGGCGTGTGGCGCCACGGCGACTGGGTGACGATCAAGCCCGGCGGCTCGCTGGTGATCAGCGGCCGCAGCGACGCGACGCTCAACCGGGGCGGGGTCCGGCTCGGCACGGCGGAGTTCTACTCGGTCGTCGAGGAGCTCGAGCAGGTCAAGGACTCCCTCGTGGTGCACCTGGAGGACCCCGCCGGGGGAGCGGGGGAGCTGGTGCTCTTCCTCGTCCCCGCCGAGGGTGTGCCCGACACCCCCGAGCTGCGCCGCGAGGTGGCCACCGCGCTGCGGACCCGGCTGTCGCCCCGGCACGTGCCCGACACCGTGCACGTCGTGCGTGCCCTGCCGCGGACCCTGTCCGGCAAGAAGCTCGAGGTTCCGGTCAAGCGGATCCTCCGCGGCGCCGACCCGACGCAGGTGGCGGCGAAGGGGGCCCTGGACGACCCGGAGGCGCTGACCGAGATCGCCGACCTCGCGGAGGCGGAGGGCCGCTGACGCCGCGAGTGCGGTGGATCCGGGTCACCCGGTGGCACGGATCCACCGCACTCGCGGCTACTGCGTGGCGGCGCGGCGGGCGCGGGCGGCGATCTTGCCGCGCTCGCCGGCGTCCAGCACGACCTTGCGGATCCGCACGGTCTCCGGGGTGATCTCGACGCACTCGTCGGCGCGGCAGAACTCCAGGCACTGCTCGAGGCTGAGCCGGCGCGGGGGGACCAGCTTCTCGAAGGTCTCGGCGGTGGCGGACCGGATGTTGGTCTGCTGCTTCTCCTTGGTGATGTTGACGTCCATGTCGTCGGCGCGGGAGTTCTCGCCGACG
>CAZRKV010000207.1:0-5286 GCA_964600305.1 uncultured Nocardioides sp.
ACCACCTGCAGCGCCACAGCGACCACCACGCCAACCCGACCCGGCGCTACCAGACCCTGCGCGACTTCGAGGAGTCGCCGGTGCTCCCCACCGGGTACGCCGGGATGATCGTGCTGGCCATCGTCCCGGCGATCTGGCGGCGAGTGATGGACCCGCGCGTCGTCGCCCACTTCGACGGGGACGTCACCCGGGCCAACATCCAGCCACGCAAGCGTGCGAAGGTCCTGGCCCAGTACGCCGAGCCGGCCCCTCGGCCCGCCCCCGCTCCCGACGACCAGGGGGTGGACGCCGCCGCGCCGGGACGGCCCGACGCGGGACCCGGCGCGGGGTCGGCTGCGAGGTCGGGCGCGGAGGAGGTGCTCGCCGCGGCGTGCCCGGGCTGCGACTTCGTCTACGAGGTCGAGGCCGGGTGCGAGCACGAGGGGTTCGCGGCCGGTACCGCCTGGTCGGAGATCCCCGACGACTGGTGCTGCCCGGACTGCGGGGTCCGGGAGAAGGTCGACTTCGTCCCGCTGCGCCCGGCGGCCACCGCGGGCTGACGCGGGACCGGCCGACCCTAGGATGAGGCCATGTCCTCCGCCGGGTCAGCCGCGCAGACCGGGTACGCCGATGCCCGGCCGCTGCAGCTGCGGATCGTCGCGGCCGCGACCGAGCTGACCACCTCCGCGGGGTGGTCCTCGGTGACGATGGGTCGGCTGGCCGAGGCCGTCGGCGTCAGCCGGCAGACGGTGTACAACGAGGTCGGTTCCAAGCCGGCCCTCGCCGAGCGGATGGTGCAGCACGAGCTCTCGCGCTTCCTCGAGGTGGTCGAGCACGCCTTCGACGAGCACCCCGACGACCTCGGCACCGCCATCGAGGGCAGCACCCGCGCGGTCCTGGAGCACGCCCGGGGCAACGCGCTGCTGCACGCGGTGGTCTCCGCCACCCATGGTGCCGACACCGAGCTGCTGCCCCTGCTCACCACGCACGCCGGATCGCTGCTGACCACCGCGAAGGACGTCGTACGCCGGCGGCTGGAGCCGTTCGGTCTGCCGTTCACCCCGCGCCAGGTCGAGGCGGTCATCGACCTGGTGGTGCGCACCGTGCTCAGCCACGTCATGGAACCCTCGGGCCCCCCGGTGCAGACCGCCGAGGACATCGCCTGGATGGTGGGGCGCGTGCTGCGGCCCTGAGGCGGGCCACGGGTCCGCCCGGCGGCCGGTCCTCCGTGCCCTCTCCTCCCGCCGTCTCCGGTGCGGGGGGTGGCGGGCCCGTCTAGCATCGACCTACGGGAGGGTGACGATGAGGACCGCTGGCCGGCGAGCACGACGCGCACGGGCGTGCGCCGTCCTCGTGCTGCTCGTGCTGCTCACCGCCTGCGGGGGTGGCGGGGCCGGTCAGGACGGGTCGTCCCGGGGCGGTGAGGCGGCCGGGGCCGACGGTGGCTCCCAGGCCGGCCGGGGCGGTTCCGACGAGGGCGCCGAGGGGGGCTCGGAGGAGGGGTCCGACGAGGAGTCCGACGGCGGGTCCGGGGAGGCGACCGCTCCGGCGGACGAGGAGTACGCGGTGGACCCGCCGGGCGAGCTCGAGCGCCCGCTGCTCCCCGCCGACATGCTCATCTACAGCCAGGAGCCCCTCGACGACGAGATGATCGAGGAGATCGAGGGCCTGGGCGGGGTGGCCCACGTCGAGCGCCTGTCGCTCACGCAGGTCGCGGTGCAGGACCGCACCCTGCAGGTGGCCGCGGTCGACCCGGCGCAGTACCGCCGTTTCACCCCGGTCAACACCGCCCAGCTGCAGGAGGGCTGGGACCGGGTCGCCGGGGGTGAGCTCGCGATCGACCCGAAGCTGGGGGAGCGGCTCGAGGACGAGGGCGGCCACGTGCAGCTCGGCAACGACGAGGACTCGCCGAAGCTGCACATCGGCGCCTACGCGCCCCAGGTGCCGCAGATCGACGCGGTGGTCAACCGGGCCTGGGCGGAGTCGCTGGGGATGCCGGAGGGGAACGCCGCGTTGCTGTCCACCGGCATGAACTCGCCCCAGTCGGTGCGCAAGCCGCTGCAGCGGATCACCGGTGAGACCGCGTCCATCCAGGTGCTGGGGCCGGACCTGGACACCTCCGTCGCCCAGACCGCCTTCCTCACCGCCGGCTCGGTGGGCGAGGCGGTCGGGAAGTTCTCCTACCGGGTGCTCGGCGGCGGCCGGATCCAGCCGGACCAGGGGTGGGTGGACGCGAACATCCGCACCGAGGAGGTGCCGATCCTGGGCACCGTCACCTGTCACCGGGTGATGCTGCCCCAGCTGCGTGGGGCGCTGCGCGACGTCCAGCTGCAGGGGCTGGCCGACGAGATCAACCCCGACCAGTACGCCGGCTGCTACTACCCGCGCTTCATCGCCAACTCCACCAGCCTGTCCCTGCACTCGTGGGGCATCGCGGTCGACCTCAACGTCCCGGGCAACCAGCGCGGGACCGCGGGCGAGATGCACCGCGAGGTGGTGGCGATCTTCAAGAAGTGGGGCTTCGCCTGGGGCGGCGACTGGTCCTTCACCGACCCGATGCACTTCGAGCTGGCCCGCCTCGTCGAGGCCCGCTGACCCGCCGACAGGTCATCTCTTCCCGTCCTCACCCCGGCGAGAGGTCAGTTCTTCCCGTCCGCAGGCCGGTGAGGGGTCACCTCTCCTCCCCGTCTGGGCGCGAGGCGTCACTTGCTCCTCGAGGTGAGGCCGCCGATGGGCCCGGTCTCGTGCGGGAGGAGGCGACGTCTCGGCGGCCCGGACGGGGGAGGAAGTGACCGCTCGGCGGCCCGGGCGAGGGAAGAGTTGACTCCTCGGCGGGACACGGGCTGCAGGAGGAGGCCCCTCGGGAGGGGGTTAGGGTCGCGGACATGCGTGCTGCACAGGTCCTGGACACCACCGGCCCCGCGGACGTCGTCGTGCGCGACGTGGCCGACCCCACCCCCGGCGAGCACGAGGTGCTGGTGGAGGTGCACAGCGTCGGCGTCTCCTTCCCCGACCTGCTGTTGAGCCAGGGGCAGTACCAGCTGAAGCCGGAGACCCCGTTCACGCTCGGCGTGGACTTCGCCGGCACGGTCGTCAGCGGGCCGGGCTTCGAGCGCGGCCAGCGGGTGGCCGGGGTCCTGCCGCACGGCGGCGCAGCCGAGCTGGTCGCCTGCCCCGCCGACTTCGTCTTCGGTCTGCCCGACAACGTCTCCTTCGACGAGGGGGCGGCCCTGGGCATGAACTACCTGACCGCCCACTTCGCGCTGATCGAGCGCGGCGGCCTGCAGAAGGGCGAGACGGTCCTCGTCCACGGCGCCGCCGGCGGCGTCGGCACCGCCACGATCCAGGTCGCGCGGGGGTACGGCGCCCGCACCATCGCCGTGGTCTCCACCGAGGAGAAGGCGGCGGTCGCCCGGGACGCGGGCGCCGACGAGGCGGTGCTGGTCGACGGCTTCAGGGAGCAGGTCGCCGAGCTGACCGAGGGCCACGGCGTCGACATCGTGATGGACGTCGTGGGTGGCGACCTGTTCACCGACTCGCTGCGTTCCCTCGCCCCGCAGGGCCGGCTCCTGGTCGTGGGCTTCGCGGCGGGCCAGGGGATCCCCGAGGTGAAGGTCAACCGGCTGCTGCTCAACAACGTCGACGTCCGGGGCGTCGGGTGGGGCGCGTACGCGATGTCGCGGCCCGGCTACATGCAGCAGCAGTGGGAGGCACTCCGCCCCCTGCTGGTGGACGGGACGATCCAGCCGCCGATCGGCACGACGTACGACTTCGACGACTTCGGGCTCGCGCTGGTGGAGATGGAGCAGCGGCGTACGCTCGGCAAGTCGGTCGTGCACGTCGCCTGATCGGGGCGGCGGTCGCGGCTGCGTTCCCGCCTGCTTGCTAGCGTGCGACGGATGAGCACTCTGGACGACGCCCGCCCGGGCATGGACCCGCAGATCCGACCCCAGGACGACCTGTTCGGTCACGTCAACGGCCGGTGGCTCGCGGAGACCGAGATCCCGGCCGACCGTTCCAGTTGGGGTCCGTTCGTGATGCTGGCCGACACCGCCGAGCAGCGGGTCCGCGACATCATCACCCGCATCGCGGAGTCCGACGACGCGGCAGAGGTGGCCGCGGCGGACGCGGTGGCCGACTCGGGGGACGCCCGCAAGATCGGCGACCTCTACACCTCGTTCATGGACACCGCCCGGATCGATGCCCTGGGCACCGAGCCGGTCCAGCCGCTCCTCGACGCGGTCCGCAGCCTGCGCGAGACCCGGGAGATCGCGGCACTGCTGGGCGAGCTCGAGCGGATCGGGTGCCACGGCCTGTTCGGGTCCTACGTCGACACCGACGACCGGCAGTCCGACCGCTACCTCTTCCACCTCGTCCAGGGCGGGCTGGGCCTGCCCGACGAGTCCTACTACCGCGAGGACAAGTTCGCCGAGGTGCGCGAGGCCTACGTCGCCTACCTCGAGCGGATGCTGGAGCTCGGCGGCATCGACGAGCCCGCCGCCCGGGCACGGCGGGTGCTCGAGGTCGACACCCGCCTGGCCGCCGGCCACTGGGAGCGGGCCGAGACCCGCGACGTCCTCAAGACCTACAACCTGACCACGCTGGCCGAGCTGGAGGAGCTGGCGCCGGCGTTCGACTGGCGCGCCTACATCCGCAACCTCGGCGGCACCGACGACACGATCGCCGAGACCTGCGTGCGGCAGCCGTCGTACCTCGCGCACCTGTCCACGGTGCTGGAGGAGGTCCCGCTGGCCGACTGGCAGTCGTGGCTGCTCACCCGGGTGCTGCGCTCCGCGGCGCCGTACCTCCCGGACGTCTTCGTCGAGACCAACTTCGACTTCTACGGGCGCACCCTCGCCGGCACCCCGCAGCTGCGGGAGCGCTGGAAGCGCGGCGTCTCCTTCGTCGAGGGCGCCATCGGCGAGGCCGTGGGGCGGGAGTACGTCGCCCGCCACTTCCCGCCGGAGTCCAAGGCGATGATGGACGAGCTGGTCGCCAACCTGCTCGAGGCCTACCGGCGCTCCATCGCCGACCTGGACTGGATGACCGAGCAGACCAAGCAGCGCGCCTACGAGAAGCTGGACACCTTCCGCCCCAAGATCGGCTACCCGGACAGGTGGCGCGACTACTCCACGCTCCAGGTGAGTGCCGAGGACCTGTTCGGCAACGTAGCCCGTGCCACGGCGTTCGAGACCGACCGCGAGCTGGGCAAGATCGGGCAGCCCGTCGACCGCGACGAGTGGTTCATGCTGCCGCAGACCGTCAACGCCTACTACAACCCCGGCACCAACGAGATCTGCTTCCCGG
>CAZRKV010000208.1:0-5278 GCA_964600305.1 uncultured Nocardioides sp.
CGCCGGGCGGAGTACGGCGTCGCCGCGCACTGGAAGTACAAGGAGGACAGTCGCAACGGGGTCGACACCGAGCAGACCGGCGACCTCGACGACATGAGCTGGGTGCGGCAGCTGCTGGACTGGCAGTCCGAGGTCGAGGACCCGGGGGAGTTCCTCGAGTCGCTGCGCTTCGAGATGAACCGCGCGGAGGTCTACGTCTTCACCCCGCGCGGGGACGTGATCGCGCTGCCGGCCGGTGCCACGCCCGTGGACTTCGCCTACGCCGTGCACACCGAGGTGGGGCACCACACGATCGGGGCTCGCGTCAACGGTCGACTGGTCCCGCTCGAGTCCACCCTGGACAACGGCGACACCGTCGAGGTCTTCACCTCCAAGTCGCCCAACGCCGGCCCGTCGCGCGACTGGCTGGGCTTCGTGAAGTCGCCCCGGGCGCGCTCCAAGATCCGCCAGTGGTTCTCCAAGGAGCGCCGCGAGGAGGCGATCGACCGCGGCAAGGACGCCCTGGTCAAGCAGATGCGCAAGGAGCGGCTGCCGCTCAACCGGCTGATGTCCCACGAGTCGCTCACCCAGGCCGCCGAGCACTTCAAGCTGGCCGACGTCTCGGCCCTGTACGCCGCGGTGGGGGAGAGCAACCTGTCGGCCCAGGCGGTCGTGCACCGCGTCATCGAGCTGCACGGCGGGCAGGAGGGGGCCGCCGAGGACCTCGCCGAGGGCGTCACCATCACCAGCCGCCGCTCCCGGGACAAGGAGACGGCCGCCAGCCGCGACGCCGGCGTCATCGTCAAGGGCACCTCCGACATCTGGGTGAAGCTGGCCAAGTGCTGCACCCCGGTCCCGCCGGACCCGATCCTCGGTTTCGTCACCAAGGGCGGAGGCGTCTCGGTCCACCGGCTGGACTGCCCCAACGCCGACCACCTGAAGTCCCACCCCGAGCGGCTCGTCGAGGTCGAGTGGGCCCCCACCGGGCAGTCGATGTTCCTGGTCAACATCCAGGTCGAGGCGCTGGACCGGGCCCGGCTGCTGTCCGACATCACGATGGCCCTCTCCGAGGCCCACGTGAACATCCTCAGCGCCTCGCTGAGCACCACCCGCAACCGGGTCGCGATGTCCCGGTTCAGCTTCGAGATGGCCGACGCCAAGCACCTCGACGACGTGCTCAAGGCGGTGCGGTCGGTGCCCGGCGTCTTCGACGCCTACCGGGTCACCCAGTAGGCCACGCAGTAGGCCACCCAGCTGGCCACCCAGTGCTCCGCGCCGGAGCCCGGACGCTCAGGCGGAGAAGTCCTGGGCGGTACGACGGGCCATGTCGAGGAAGGACCGGTTCGACTCCAGGGTCGACTCCAGCTGGCGCACCTGCTGGTCGTCGCCCGCGGCCCGGGCCCGCTCGAGCTTCTCCTCGGTCTCGGCGACGGTGCGCTCCAGCTTGGAGATCATGTCGTCGGCGCGGGCGGACTTCTCGGGGTCCTTCGACCGCCACTGGTCGTCCTCGGCGCTGCGGATGGCCGACTCGACCTTGCGGATGCGCCCCTCCAGCTCCTTGATCCGCTTGCGGGGGACCTTGCCGGCCCGGTCCCAGCGGTCGGCGATGTCGCGGAACGCCTTCTTGGCCGCCTCGACGTCGGTCACCGGCAGCAGCGCCTCCGCCTCGGTCAGGAGCTCCTCCTTGACCTCGGCGTTCGCGGCGAACTCCTCGTCCAGCTTCGCGTTGGCCTCGTCGCGGGCCCCGAAGAACCGGTCCTGGGCCCCGCGGAACCGGCGCCACAGCTTGTCCTCGACCCCGCGCGGGGCCGGCCCGGCGGCCTTCCACTCCCGCATCAGGTCGCGGTAGCGACCCGAGGTGGGACCCCACTCGGTGGAGTCGGCGAGCGCCTCGGCCTGCTCGACCAGTCGTTCCTTGATCACGCGCGCCTGCTCCCGGCGCTGGTTGAGCTCGGCGAAGTGGGCCTTGCGGCGCCGGGTGTAGGTGGTGCGGGCCGTGGAGAAGCGCCGCCACAGCGCGTCGTCGGCCTTGCGCTCCAGGCGGGGGAGCGCCTTCCACTCCTCCAGCAGGTCCCGGAGCCGGTTCGCCCCGTTGCGCCAGTCCTGGCCGTCCGAGATCGACTCCGCCTCGGCCACGATGCGCTCCTTGGCCTCGCGGGACCGGGCGAGCTTCTCGGCGCGCTCGGCGCGGCGCTGCGCGCGCTGGGACTCGATCACTTCGCCCAGCGCGTCCAGCCGACGGGCCAGCGACTCCAGGTCCCCGACGGCGTGGGCGTCCACGACCTGGGCGCGGACCTTCTCCACCGACGCCACCGCGTCCTCGGGTGCCAGCACGCCGGAGGAGATCCGCTGCTCGAGCAGCTCCACCTCGAAGGCCAGCTCGTCGAAGCGGCGGGTGAAGAACTGCAGCGCCTCCTCGGGGGTGCCCTGCGGGTACTGGCCGACCTCGCGCTCACCCGTCGAGGTGCGGACGTAGACCGTGCCGTCGTCGGCGACCCGACCCCAGTCCGACTGCGTGTTCCCGCTCATGGTCGCCCATCGTAGACGCAGTGGCCCTCGGTAGGCTGGCCACCGGATCCACCTGGGTCCGGGCCTGCCCGAACAGATCGCGTCGTGAGGGGACAACTGTGTTCATCGCCGGCTTCCCTGCCGGGCCACTGGGTGCCAACTGCTACTTCGCCGCCGCCGAGGCCGGGGGCGAGTGCGTCATCGTCGACCCGGGCCAGGACGCGGCCGGGGGCGTGGACAAGGTCGTCGCCGAGCACGGCCTCACGCCGGCCGCGGTCCTGGTGACCCACGGCCACTTCGACCACATGTGGCAGGCGCGCGAGGTGGCCGACGCCTACGACGCCCCCCTGTGGATCCACCCCGACGACCGGCACCTGCTCAGCGACCCGATGGCGGCGATCTCCAACGAGTCGGCGGCGATGCTGCGCCACCAGCTCGGCCTGACCGAGGTGCCCGACTTCCGGGAGCCGGGACGGGTCCGGGAGGCCGCCGAGGGGTCGGTCATCGAGATCGAGGGCCTCTCCCTCGTGGTCGACCACGCGCCGGGGCACACGCCCGGCACGGTGCTCTACCGGATGGAGTACGACGGCCCCGAGGAGGTCTCCCAGGTGATGTTCTCCGGGGACTTCCTCTTCCAGGGCTCGATCGGGCGCACCGACCTGGTCGGGGGCGACCAGATGGCGATGCTGGAGAGCCTGCGGTCCAAGGTGCTGCCCCTGGCCGACGACATCGTGGTGCTGCCCGGCCACGGGGAGCAGACCTCGGTCGGCCGCGAGCGCACCACCAACCCCTTCCTGCTCGAGCTGCGGGAGGGCTGATGGCCCGCCCGACGCCCCTGAGCGGGTTCCCCGAGTTCCTGCCCGCCCAGCGGCACGTGGAGCAGGAGGTGCTGGCGACGCTCGCCCGGGTCTTCGAGCTGCACGGCTTCGCCAACATCGAGACCCGGGCGGTCGAGCCCCTCGACCAGCTGCTGCGCAAGGGCGAGACCTCCAAGGAGGTCTACGTCCTGCGCCGGCTGCAGGAGGACCCCGAGACCGGGGACGCGGACGGGGGGAGCAGCGCCGACCGGCTGGGGCTCCACTTCGACCTGACCGTGCCGTTCGCCCGCTACGTGCAGGAGTTCGCCGGGAAGCTGGACTTCCCCTTCCGGCGCTACCAGGTGCAGAAGGTCTGGCGCGGGGAGCGGCCGCAGGAGGGGCGCTTCCGCGAGTTCGTGCAGGCCGACATCGACGTCGTGGGCCGCGACACGCTGCCGGCGCACCACGACGTCGAGGTGGCCCGGGTGATGGTCGCGGCGCTGGCCGAGCTGGCTCGCCCCGAGTCGATCGGGCTGCCCGGGTTCACCCTCCAGGTCAACAACCGCAAGCTGATCCAGGGCTTCTTCACCGGCCTGGGCATCCCGGCCGGGTCCGGCCAGGCCGACGAGGCGATGCGGCTCATCGACAAGCTCGACAAGCTCCCCGAGGGGGAGGTACGCCGGCTCCTGGTCGCCGAGGCGGGCCTGGACGAGGGCCAGGCCGACCGCTGCCTGCGGCTGGCCGCGATCAGCACCACCGACGAGACCTTCGTCGACCGGGTGCGTGAGCTGGGGGTCGAGGACGACCTGCTCGAGGAGGGGCTCGCCGAGCTGGCCGCCCTGGTCCGGGCGTGCTCGGACCTGGTGACCGACCGGGTCCGGATCCGTGCCGAGCTCAAGATCGCGCGCGGGCTGGACTACTACACCGGCACCGTCTTCGAGACCCGCCTGGACGGCCACGAGTCGCTGGGCTCGATCTGCTCGGGGGGCCGCTACGACTCCCTGGCCAGCGACGGGCGCACCACCTACCCCGGCGTCGGGATCTCCCTGGGCGTCAGCCGGCTGCTGGTGCCGCTGCTCAACCGCGGCGACCTGGTCGCGGACCGGTCGGTGCCCAGCGCGGTGCTGGTGGCGCTGCTGGACGAGGAGTCCCGCCCGGCCGCCGAGCAGGTGGCCGCCGGGCTGCGGCGCAACGGCGTGCCCTGCGAGGTCGCGCCCGCCCCGCAGAAGCTGGGCAAGCAGATCCGCTTCGCCGAGCGGCGCGGCATCCCCTTCGTCTGGTTCCCCGACCGCGAGGGCGGCCACGAGGTCAAGGACATCCGCTCCGGCGAGCAGGTGGCCGCCGACCCCGCGACGTGGACCCCGCCGGAGGCGGATTTGAGGCCACGCGTGGTCCACGCCGACAATCGTTGATCCACCCATCCCGACCTCCACCCATCCCGACCGAGGAGCAAGCTCTCGTGATCCGCACCCATGACGCCGGCGCCCTGCGCGCCGAGCACGTCGGCCAGCACGTCACCCTCGCCGGTTGGGTGGCGCGGCGCCGCGATCACGGGGGAGTGGCCTTCATCGACCTCCGCGAGGCCAGCGGGGTCGCCCAGGTGGTGATCCGCGACGAGGAGGTCGCCCACCACCTGCGCAGCGAGTACGTCCTGCGCGTCACGGGCGAGGTCGCCCGGCGCCCGGACGGCAACGAGAACCCCAACCTGCCCTCCGGCGACATCGAGGTCATCGCCGAGGACGTCGAGGTGCTCTCCGCCTCCGCGCCGCTGCCGTTCCCGATCGACGACGCCGCCTCGCACGGGGGCGACGTGGGCGAGGAGGCCCGGCTGCGCCACCGGTACCTCGACCTGCGTCGCAGCGGCCCCAACGCCGCCCTGCGCCTGCGCAGCGACGTCAACCGGGCCGCCCGCGAGGTGCTCGAGCGCCACGACTTCGTGGAGATCGAGACCCCGACGCTGACTCGGTCCACGCCCGAGGGCGCCCGCGACTTCC
>CAZRKV010000209.1:0-3951 GCA_964600305.1 uncultured Nocardioides sp.
CGGCGCGGGCGAACAGCAGCCGCAGGTAGTCGTAGACCTCGGTGATGGTGCCGACCGTGGAGCGGGGGTTGCGCGAGGTGGACTTCTGGTCGATGGACACCGCCGGCGAGAGGCCCTCGATGAAGTCGACGTCGGGCTTGTCCATCTGGCCGAGGAACTGGCGGGCGTACGCCGACAACGACTCCACGTAGCGGCGCTGCCCCTCGGCGAAGATGGTGTCGAAGGCGAGGCTGGACTTGCCGGAGCCGGACAGGCCGGTGAACACGATCAGGCTGTCGCGGGGCAGGTCGATGGAGACGTCCTTGAGGTTGTGCTCTCGGGCGCCTCGGATGATCAGGTTCTCGGCCACGGTGTCCTGCTCGTCCCTGCTCGATTCTCGTCTGGTCGGCGGACCGATCCTACCGCGAGTCGAACACGTGTTCGTCGAGGACGCGCGGGCGAGGTCCGGCACCACGTTACCGGGACGGGCCCAGCCCGGCACCTCCTACAGTGGCCCGCATGACGACGTACACCGGAGAGGTCGTGCCGGGCGGAGCCCCCCAGACGCGCGACCTGGGCGCCCTGGAGCTGACCAAGCTGGCCGTGGACCCGGAGATGTCCAACAACTGCTACCTGCTGCGCTGCCGGGCCACCGGCGAGCAGCTGCTGGTCGACGCCGCGGCCGAGCCCGAGCGGATCCTGGAGCTGGTCGGCGACGGCGGCCTGGCGACCGTCGTGACCACCCACCAGCACTGGGACCACCACCGGGCCCTGGCGGAGGTGGTGCGGACGACGGGTGCGCGGGTGCTGGTCGGGGCCCCGGACGCGGACGCGGTCACCGAGCAGACCGGGGTCCCCGTCGACCGCCGCCTCGAGCACGGCGACGAGGTGCGGGTGGGCGACGTGGCGCTCCGGGTCATCGCGCTCGCCGGGCACACGCCCGGCTCGGTCGCGCTGCTGCACGACGACCCCGAGGCAGGACCGCACCTGTTCACCGGGGACAGCCTCTTCCCCGGCGGGGTCGGCAACACCTTCGGGGACGACGACGCGTTCGCCCGCCTCGTCGACGACGTGGAGCACCGGGTCTTCGACGAGCTGCCCGACCGGACGTGGTTCTACCCCGGTCACGGCAACGACAGCACCCTGGGCGCCGAGCGGCCCCACCTGCCCGAGTGGCGCGAGCGGGGCTGGTGACCCCCGACGGCCGGGGCCGTCAGCCGGAGTAGGTGATCTTGAGCTTGTCGGTGAGCGGCAGCGACTGGCAGGCCAGCCGGATCCCGTCCGCGAGGTCCTCGTCGTCGAGCACCTCGTTGTGCTTCATCGAGACCTCGCCCTCCAGCACCACGCACGCGCACGCGGAGCAGTTCCCCTCGCGGCAGGAGAACGGCGCCGGCACGCCCTTCGACTCGAGGTAGTCCAGCAGCGGGACGTCGCCGGCGTAGTCGTCGAAGGCGTACTCCTCCCCGTCCAGCTCGACCTCGACGGTGACCGGCCCGTCGACGGCGGGCGGTTCCACCGCCACGTGGGTGTCCTCGCCGAGGTCGTCGCCCGGATCGTCCGCGTCGTCGGCGGCGTCGATCTCCGCCCGGGCCTCGGCGACCTCGGCCACGTCGCCGAACGGGTTCCCGCCCAGGGAGACGAACTTCTCCTGGTGGCGCCGCTCGCGCGGGAAGCCCAGCTCCTTCAGGGCCCCCGTCGCCGCCTTCATGAACGGGGTGGGCCCGCAGACGAAGGCGGTGAAGTCGGTGAAGTACGACGCGAACGCCGCCACCTGCTCCCGGGTGGGCAGGCCCTGGACGCTCTCCAGCCAGTGGACGACCGTGAACCGCTCCGGGTGCTGTTCCTGCAGCTCGCGCAGCTCGGTGGCGAAGATGATCGCGGACTCGTCCCGGTTGGCGTAGAACAGCACGACCCGTCCCGACCCCTCGTGGAGCGCGGTCTTCGCGATCGAGATCACCGGGGTGATGCCGGAGCCGGCTGCGAGCAGGAGCAGGTCGGCGTCCAGGTCCTTCGGGGTGAAGATCCCGCTGGGCGGGAGCACCCGCAGGGTGTCGCCGGGCCGCAGGTGGTCGCACACCCAGTTCGACGCGTACCCCTCCGCCGTCCGCTTCACGGTGAACTTGTGGCCACCGGTCTCGAACGGCGCACTCGACAGCGAGTAGCACCGGGCCGCCAGGCCGTCCCGCTCGCTGGGCACGGCCACGGTGAGGAACTGGCCGGGCCGGTAGGCGAAGGTCTCCCCGAGCTCCTCGGGCACGCGCAGCACGACGGACCGGGCGTCCCCGGTCTCCTCGACCACGTCCACCACGTCGAGGACGTAGGACTCGGTCTCACCAGCCATCTTCTGCTCCGATCGGTATCGAGCCGTCGCGCACGGCGGCCTCGATGCTCGCACGCAGGCGGGAGCACTCGGACCGGACCTTCCGCCCTGCGGGACGCCGCTCCTCCCTGCGGAACTCCTGGCACTGCGACAGCGCCTCGGAGGTCCACTGGATGGAGGTGTGGTGCTCGCTGTTCTTCTTCACCAGCACCGTGGCCGGGCAGTCCAGACAAGAGACCTCGACGAGGCGAGCCCGCGTGTAGCGGCGCTGGTCCTCGTAGGTCTCGGGGGAGCCGGGCACGAACGAGGCCATCAGCTGCCCTCGGCGGAGGCCGCCGCCACCCTCGCCCCGTGGTGCCCACCGTGGGCCTCGTCCTCGGCGGCCTTGCGCCGCAGGTTCTCCTCGACCTCCGCGCGCCAGTACTCGTTGGCCTTGGTGGTGTCCACCTCGAACTCGAAGCGGTCGGTCATCTCGGGGGTGACCTCGTCGACGTCGACGTAGAACTGCTCGTACCACCGGCGCAGCTGGTAGACCGGCCCGTCCTCCTCGCAGAGCAGCGGGTTCTGCACCGGAGCCTTGTTCAGCCAGATCTCCACGTCCTGCATGAAGCCGTCGCCGAACATCGAGGCGTACTTGTCGGCGATGTAGACGGCCGTCTCCTCGTCGACGCCCTCCGGCTTCTCCACGCTGAGGCCGTACTGCAGCTTGAACGAGCTGTCGGAGGTGGGCACGTGGCAGTTGACCAGGACCACCTTGGTGACGAAGCCCTTGTAGGTGGTCGTCAGCCAGTTGACCATGTACGACGGCCCGAAGTAGGTGGCCTCGGACTCCAGCAGCATGTCCTCGTCGCCGTACCCTTCCCCGGCCATGTCCGGGCGCCCGGTCGACTCCATGAACTGGGTCGCCTGGTCGCCCTCGAAGACGTTGCGGAACTTCGTGGGGAAGGCGAAGTGGATGTAGAAGAAGTGCGCCATGTCCACGACGTTGTCGACGATCTCACGGCAGTGCGCGGTGGGCACGTCGATGACGTCCCAGGTCCAGTCGGTCCAGCCGTCGGTGCCGGGGCCGTCCAGCTCGGGCGGGAGCGCGTCGTGGTCGGGCGCGCCACCCTCGTGGTCGTGCCACACCAGCAGCATCCCGTTGCGGACCACGGCCGGGTACTTCTGGGTGCGCGCCCGCAGCGGCACGCGCCGGGCGTAGGGGATCGACTTGCACTTGCCGTCACCGCCCCAGCGCCAGTCGTGGAACGGGCACGCGATCTCGTCACCCTTGACCGTGCCCTGGGTGAGGTCACCGCCCATGTGCCGGCAGTAGGCGTCCAGCACGTTGAGCCCACCCTGGCTGTCGGCCCACACGACGAGCTTGCCGCCGAAGGCCTCGACGGCGTGGGGCCCGCCGTCGACGAAGTCGCGCTCCAGGCCCAGGCAGTGCCACCCCCGGGCGAAGCGCTCGGGTGCGGTGCCCCGGTCGAGTAGTCGGGTGTCGGCCATGTCCATCTCCTCCGGCTCGCGTCGTGGTGCTTCCAGTCTGTCCGGGCGGTCCCGGACGTGCGAGACTTCCACCACCAATACTAGAACACGTTATAGTATTCGGGTACCGGCACACGGCGGCCCGTGCCCGCCGCACCCGCACCACACCCCACACCGACCCC
>CAZRKV010000209.1:4051-5245 GCA_964600305.1 uncultured Nocardioides sp.
ACCCCACACCGACCCCCACACCGACCGAGGTGGTCCCAGCATGCGAGTCGCCCTCACGCCCGACCAGGAGAAGCTGCGCGAGGAGCTGCGCGGCTACTTCGCCGATCTCGTGACGCCGGAGCGCCGAGCCGCGCTGGCCGCCGCCTCCGGCGAGTTCGGGGACGCCCGGGTCTACCGCGAGGTGATCCGGCAGCTGGGCGAGGACGGCTGGCTGGGCATCGGCTGGCCCGAGGAGTACGGCGGCCAGGCCCGGTCGATGGTCGACCAGCTCATCTTCACCGACGTGGCGGCCGTGGCCGGGGTGCCGATCCCCTACCTGACCCTGAACACCGTGGGGCCCACCATCATGCGGTACGGCACCGACGCGCAGAAGGAGTACTTCCTCCCGCGGATCCTCCGCGGCGAGCTGCACTTCTCCATCGGCTACTCCGAGCCGGGCTCGGGCACCGACCTGGCCTCGCTGCGCACGCGGGCGGTGCTCGAGGGTTCCCTGTCCGACGGCGAGTGGGTGGTCAACGGCCAGAAGATGTGGACCTCGCTCATCCAGTACGCCGACTGGATCTGGATGGCCTGTCGCACCGACCCGGACCTGCCTCGCCACCAGGGCCTGTCGATGATCCTGGTGCCCGCCGACGCGGAGGGCGTCTCCTACACCCCGGTGCACACGGTCGCCGGGGTGGGCACCAGCGCGACGTACTACGAGGACGTCCGGGTGCCGGCGGGCAACCTGGTCGGCGAGCTGAACGGCGGCTGGGCCCTGATGACCAACCAGCTCAACCACGAGCGGGTGGCGCTCACCTCGGCCGCACCCCTCGTGCACTCGATCGAGCAGGTGCGGCGCTGGGCGCAGGAGACCACGAACCCGGACGGGTCCCGCGTCATCGACGCCGAGTGGGTGCAGCTGCTCCTGGGGCGCGCGCACGCGCGCACCGAGATGCTGAGCCTGATGAACTGGAAGCTGGCCTCGGCGACCGAGGACCTCTCCCCCGCCGACGCCTCGGCCACCAAGGTCTACGGCTCCGAGCTGGCCACCGAGGTCTACCGATCGCTGATGGAGGTGGTCGGCCCCAACGCCGCAGTGACCGGCGACTCCCCAGCGGCGGTGCTGTCCGGGCGCCTCGAGCGCTACCACCGCTCGTCGCTGGTGATGACCTTCGGCGGCGGCACCAACGAGATCCAGCGCGACATCATCGG
>CAZRKV010000210.1:0-5240 GCA_964600305.1 uncultured Nocardioides sp.
GAGGAACTTCACGATGCCGAGGTAGACCGACGGGTGGAACCGCATCCCGCCCTTGAACGGCCCGAGGGCGGAGTTGAACTCCACGCGGAAGGCCCGGTTGATCTGCACGCCGCCGTCGTCGTCGAGCCAGGGGACCCGGAAGATCAGCTGCCGCTCGGGCTCGCAGATCCGCTCGATGATCGCGTGGTGGAGGTAGTCCGGGTGCTTGCGCACGACCGGGCCGAGCGAGTCCAGGACCTCGAGCACGGCCTGGTGGAACTCGCGCTCGCCGGGGTTGCGGGCGAGCACCGTCTCGTAGTGCGATTCCAGCAGCGGATCGAGTGTGGGCATGGGACCAAGATAAGTGCGGGCGTGCCGCCCCCCGCCATCGCCCGTCCAGTGGACGCGACCGGGGTGAGGTGGGTCACCGGTCTACCCTTGGTCCTCGTGCTGACGATCGACCAGGCCACCCACGACGCGATCATCGCCCACGCCAAGCGGGACCACCCCGACGAGGCGTGCGGGATCGTGGCCGGGCCCGAGGGGTCCGACCGCCCCGAGCGACTGGTGGAGATGATCAACGCCGCCGGCTCGCCCACCTTCTACGAGTTCGACTCGACCGAGCTGCTCGAGCTGTACAAGCAGATGTGGGACCGCGACGAGGAGCCCGTCGTCATCTACCACTCGCACACCGCCACCGAGGCCTATCCCAGCCGCACCGACGTCGGCCTGGCCAGCGAACCCGGCGCGCACTACGTGCTGGTGAGCACCCGGCACTGCTTCGACGCCGACGGCGGGAATATCGACGGCCCTGTGGAGTTCAAGTCCTACAGAATCATCGACGGCGAGGTGACCGAGGAAGAGGTCGTCGTCGTCCCCGAGCTACCCGCGAGATGAGGAGCACCCCGCCATGGCCATCGAGGTCCGCATCCCCACGATCCTGCGTCCCTACACCGGCGGCGACAAGACGGTCAACGCCCAGGGCAGCACTCTCTCGGCGGTGATCGAGGACCTGGAGTCCAACCACCCCGGCATCAAGGAGCGCCTCGTCGAGGAGAGCGACGGCTCCGACGACCTGCGTCGGTTCGTCAACGTCTACGTCAACGACGAGGACGTGCGCTTCATGGGCGGTCTGGGCGCCGAGGTGAACGACGGCGACCAGGTGGTCGTGCTCCCGGCGGTGGCCGGCGGCTGCTGACCCCCGGGGTTCAGCCCCCGAGGATGCCGCGCTCGTACGCCGCCGCGACGGCTGCGGCTCGGTCGGCGGCCCCCAGCTTCTCGTAGACGTGCACGAGGTGGGTCTTGACCGTCGCCTCGCTCACGAACAGCTCCCGGGCGATGTCCCGGTTGGACCTGCCGCGGGCGACCAGCGCCAGGACCTGCCGCTCGCGGGTGCTGAGGGTGCCGTGGCGCTCCGGCCGGCGCACGTGCGAGGCCAGTCGCGTGGCGACGGTCGGGGACAGTAC
Source organism: uncultured Nocardioides sp. (assembly GCA_964600305.1). Lineage (GTDB taxonomy): Bacteria > Actinomycetota > Actinomycetes > Propionibacteriales > Nocardioidaceae > Nocardioides. The sequence continues at coordinate 1,446 of CAZRKV010000210.1, forward strand.
CGTCTCGCCGGCCACGGTGGCCCGGACCGCCTCGACGAGCGTCTCGGTGGGGGCGTCCTTGAGCAGGTAGCCGGTGGCGCCCGCCTCGATGGCAGCGACCGTGTCGGCGTCGGTGTCGTACGTGGTCAGCACCAGCACCGCTGGGTCCAGGCCACGCGCCCGCATCGTCCGCACCGCCTCCACGCCGCTCCCACCCGGCATCCGCAGGTCCATCACCACCACGTCGGGGTGGAGCTCGGCGGCCCGGACCACGGCGGCCGGACCACTGTCGGCCTGCCCCACGACCTCGAAGCCGGGGACCGCCGACAGGGTCGCCGCCACCCCGTCCCGCACCACCGGGTGGTCGTCGACGACCAGGATCCGGGTCACGCCGCGCCCCGCTGGAGTGCCGGCAGTCGCAGCGACACGGCCGTGCCGGACCCGGGTTCGGCCTCGACGTCGACGACGCCGGCGAGCCGCTCGGCCCGCTGGCGCATCCCGCGCAGCCCGAACGAGCGCGTGCCCACCGGGGCCCCGACCACGAACCCGGTGCCGTCGTCGCGGACGTCGAGGATGACCTCCTGGTCCCCGTAGCTCACTGTCACCCCGACCCGGTCGGCCCGGGCGTGCTTGGCGACGTTGGCGAGCGCCTCCTGGGCGACGCGGAGCACGGTCGCCTCGACCTCGGGATGCAGGGGTCGGGGCTCGCCGGTCACCACGAGCTCGGCGGCCGGTGGGTGATCGACGGCCCAGGCCGCCACCACGCGCTCCAGGACCGCCGGCAGCTCGGCGTCGCTGAGGGGTGCCGGCGCCAGGTCCATCACCGAACGTCGCGCCTCGGTCAGGGCGGCGCGGGCCAGCTCCGCAGCGCGTCGTACCCGGCCGGCAGGGTCCGGCTCCTCCTGCGCCGCCCGGAGCTGGGCGAGGATCCCGGCGAGGGCCTGGGCGGTGGTGTCGTGGATCTCGCCGGCCAGCCGCTGTCGCTCCTGCTGCACGCCCGAGGTGCGCGCCTGCTCGAGGAGCTGGTCCTGCAGCGCCGCGTTGTCGGCGAGGGCGTGCTCGAGCTCGGTGTTGACCCGCTCCAGCTCGTCGATCGCGTCAGCGCGCTCCTGGTTGGTGGCCTGCATGTGGACCGCGTAGTGGCTCATGGCCAGGGCCAACCCGAAGTTCACCACCAGCAGGACCGCGAACAGCAGGTACCACCCGTAGCCGTCGCCCGGTCGCAGGCCGCCGGACTGGCCCAGCGCCATCGTCACGGCCGTGGCTGCCACCCCGGCCGCCCGGCCGCGGCCGCGGAAGTGGTCGACGACGTCGAGGAACCCGACCCAGGCGAAGAGGCAGAACAGCGGGTTGAGCAGGGTCAGCACCAGCGCGAGGGCGGTGCGCACCGCGTAGTAGGTCCGGCCGAGGCTGCTGGGTCGCCCCTCAGGCCGTACGAACGTCCACCACCCCATCACCCCGGCCGTCGCCGCCAGGACCACCAGCTGGGCGCCGAGCCGCCAGCCCGGTGAGGTCCACCCGGTCGTGGGCCCCGCCGCCAGTGCCAGCACGGCGGCGAGGAGCAGCAGGACGACGGGGAGGTACCGGAACCTCCGGTCCCACCGCTCCTCGGCCTCGGCCATCGATGTAGCCACGGCGACAGCCTCTCACTCCCAGCGGAAGGTGCGCACCGCCACGAACGAGAGCGCCACGGCCCACACCGCCACGACCACCAGGTGGTGGGGCTCGGGGAGGCCGCCGCCCGTCGTGGCAGGCATCGTGGCAGGCATCGTGTCGGTCATCGCCTGGGCGGCGGCGCTCAACGGGGTGAGCTCCACGACCTCCCGCAGCGTGTCGGGCATGGCCCGGACCGGGACCCACACCCCCGCGGTGAACATCGCCGGGAAGAACACGATCGTGCCCACCGTGGTCCCGACCCGGCTGGTCGGGCACAGGGAGGTGAGCACGGCGCCGATGGAGAACGACGCGACCAGGGCCAGCAGGTAGGCCAGCACGAAGCCGAACGGGGACGCGGGCAGGGGGGTGTCGAAGGCCAGCGTGCCCACCAGCAGCACGACCACCGAGGAGACGACCACCGCGGCGGCGTGCAGCAGCACCTGGGCCGCCAGCAGCGCCGACGGACCCACCGGCGTCGTGCCCAGGCGTCGGAGCACGCCGTTCTCCCGGTAGGCGAAGACCACCGGGGGCATCGCCATGAGGGCGGCCATGATCATCGACATCAGGATCGCGATCGGCACGTAGAGGTCGATGACCCGCAGGCCCCCGAGGGCGGGGTCGGGTTCGCGGAAGGACGGCACCACGGCCAGGGCGGACAACAGCACCGTGGGGAAGACGAGGATCCAGAACAGGGACCCGAGCTCGCGGCCGAACAGCCTGGCCTCGGTCCGGACCACCGCGACGGTGCCGCGGCTCGGCAGGGTCCTCATGCGGGTTCCTCCGAGGTGTCCGTCGTGTCCGTGGTGAGATCGAGGTAGGCGCTGTCCAGCGACCCGGACTCCACCTGGAGTGCCTGGGGTACGACGCCCTGGGCCGCGAGCTGGGCCATCACCGGGACGGCCACGTCCTCCTCGCCCTCGACGTCGACCCTGCCCCCGGCCGAGACGACCGTGGTGACGCCGGGCAGCTCACGCAACGAGTCCAGGTCGGTCGGCGCGGAGGGGTGGAACCGCATCACCGTGGCGCGGCCCGCAGCCCGGACCAGCCCCTCGGGGGTGTCCAGCGCCCGGATCCGCCCGCCGTGCACGAGCGCGATCCGGTCGCAGAGGGTCTGTGCCTCCTCCATCGAGTGCGTCACGAGCAGGACCGTCACACCACTCGCCTGCAGGTCGCGGACGATGCCCCACACGTCGCGCCGTGCACGGGGGTCGAGACCGGTGCTCAGCTCGTCCAGGATCGCCACCCTCGGGCCGGCCACGAGCGCGAGGGCGATCGACAGCCGTTGCTGCTGCCCACCGCTGAGCCGGCCGAACCGGCGGTCCAGGTGCCCGGTCAGGCCGAGCCGGTCGGCCACGTCCCGCCACGGCGCCGGGTCGTCGTACAGCGCCGACCAGAGCTCGAGCGCCTCCCGGACGGTGATCTTCGCCTGCAGCCGGCTCTCCTGGAGCTGGATGGCCAGCACCCGGGTCAACGCCTCCCGCTCGGTCCAGGGGTCGATGCCGTGCACGCGGACGGAGCCGGCGTCCCCGACCCGCACCCCCGCGATCGCCTCGACGAGGGTGGTCTTCCCGGCCCCGTTCGGGCCCAGGATGCCGAAGACCTCGCCCTCCCGGACCTCGAGGTCGACGTCGGACACGGCCACGTGGTCGCCGTACTGCTTGCGCAGGCCCTCGACCGCCACTGCTGCTGGTGCCATGGGCCGATCCTCGGTGCCGGGGGGTGTCTCGCACATCGGGCGATCGGTGGGGATCGGGGTCCATCGATCGGTGGATGGGATGCTGGTCCCATGCGCTTCGACAACCTGCTCGCCTCGGTGGGCGACACCCCGCTGGTCGGGCTGCCGAGCCTGTCACCGGGCCCCGGCGTCCGCCTGTGGGCCAAGCTGGAGGACCGCAACCCCACGGGGTCGATCAAGGACCGGCCGGCGTTGCGGATGGTGCAGGAGGCCGAGGCCGACGGGACCCTGCGCCCGGGGTCCACGATCCTCGAGCCCACGTCGGGGAACACCGGCATCTCGCTGGCGATGGCGGCCAAGCTCAAGGGCCACCGGCTCATCTGCGTGATGCCGGAGAACACCTCCGAGGAGCGTCGCCAGCTGTTGCGCATGTGGGGCGCGCAGATCATCTTCTCCCCGGCTGCCGGGGGGTCCAACGAGGCCGT
>CAZRKV010000211.1:0-5203 GCA_964600305.1 uncultured Nocardioides sp.
GTCGAGCGGTTCCTCGACCGGCCGCGGCACGTCGAGACCCAGTGCCTGGCCGACCGGTACGGCAACGTGGTCGTGGTCTCCACCCGCGACTGCTCGCTGCAGCGCCGCCACCAGAAGCTGGTCGAGGAGGCACCCGCGCCGTTCCTCACCGAGGAGCAGACCACCCGGCTCTACGAGTCCTCCAAGGCGATCCTGCGCGAGGCCGGGTACGTCGGCGCCGGCACCTGCGAGTTCCTCGTCGGTCGCGACGGCACCGTCTCCTTCCTCGAGGTCAACACCCGGCTGCAGGTCGAGCACCCGGTCTCCGAGGAGGTCACCGGCATCGACCTGGTCCGCGAGATGTTCCGGATCGCGGCCGGTGAGGAGCTCGGGTACGACGACCCCGAGATCCGCGGCCACTCCATCGAGTTCCGGATCAACGCCGAGGACGCCGGCCGCAACTTCATGCCCGCCCCCGGCACCCTGACCCGCTGGTCCCCGCCGAGCGGTCCCGGGGTCCGCGTCGACGGCGGCTACGAGGCCGGCGAGACCATCCCGGGCTCCTTCGACTCCCTCATCGCCAAGCTGATCGTGACCGGGCGCGACCGCACCGAGGCCCTGGAGCGCTCGCGGCGCGCCCTGGCCGAGTTCGGCGTCGACGGGATGCCCACGGTGATCCCGTTCCACGCCACGGTCGTCGAGGACCCGGCGTACGTCGGCGCCTCCAACCCCGCCGGCGAGGGCGAGTTCACCGTCTACACCACCTGGATCGAGTCCGACTTCGACAACCGGATCGAGCCGTACGGCGGCGAGCTCGCGGAGGCCGAGGAGCCGGCCGAGCGGCAGAGCGTGACCGTCGAGGTCGGGGGCAAGCGCCTCGAGGTCGTGCTCCCCGCCGGACTCGGCGGCGTCGCGAGCGCGGGCGGAGGCGCCCGGAAGCCGCGCCGGGCCAAGGCCAAGAAGGCCGGCGCCGCGGCGAGCGGGGACGCGGTCGCCTCCCCGATGCAGGGCACGATCGTGAAGGTCGTCGTCGAGGAGGGCCAGGAGGTGGTCGAGGGCGACTCGATCGTGGTCATCGAGGCGATGAAGATGGAGCAGCCGCTGAAGGCGCACAAGTCCGGCACCGTCACCGGGCTGGACGCCGAGGTCGGGGCGGCCGTCACCCAGGGTGGCGTCATCTGCGAGCTCAAGGACTGACCGCCCACTAGCCTGCGGCCATGGCCTCCCCGATCCACCCTGCTGGCGCCAGCGCACCGTCCGGGCTGCTCGACCGGGTCCGGGACTGGATCTCCGACGATCCCGACCCCGACACCCGGGCCGAGCTGACCGCGCTGCTGTCCCGCGCCGAGGGCGGTGAGGAGGCCGCGGCCGCCGACCTCGCCGACCGGTTCTCCGCCCCCCTGGCCTTCGGCACCGCCGGGCTGCGGGGGGCCCTGGGTGGCGGGCCGAACCGGATGAACCGGGTGGTGGTCATGCGCGCGGCGGCCGGGTTGGCGGCGTACCTCGCCGACCAGGGCCGGGTCGGCACCGTGGTGATCGGGTACGACGCCCGCCACGGCTCGCAGACCTTCGCCCACGACACCGCCGACGTCCTCGCCGGCGCCGGCTTCGCCCCCCGGCTGCTCCCCCGACCGATGCCCACCCCGGTGCTCGCCTGGGCGATCCGGCACCTGGGGGCGGTCGCGGGGGTGGTGGTGACCGCCTCGCACAACCCCCCGAGCGACAACGGCTACAAGGTCTACCTCGGTGACGGCCGCCAGATCGTGCCGCCGGCCGACGTCGACATCGCCGCCGCGATCGAGGCGGTGGGCCGCGTCTCCGACCTCCCCCGCGGCTCCGCCCGGGAGGTGCTCGGCGAGGACCTGCTGGACTCCTACCTCGCCGCGGTGGTCGACCTGGTCGGGCCGGGGCCGCGCGACCTCACGGTCGTGCACACGCCCCTGCACGGCGTGGGTGGCGAGCCGGTACGCCGCGCCCTGGTCGACGCGGGGTTCCCGGCGCCCCACGTCGTGCCCGAGCAGGCCGAGCCGGACCCGGACTTCCCGACCGTGGCGTTCCCCAACCCGGAGGAGCCCGGGGCGATGGACGCCGCGCTGGCCCTCGCCGAGCAGGTCGGCGCGGACCTGGTCCTGGCCAACGACCCGGACGTCGACCGGTGCGCCGTGGGCGTGCCCACGGACGGCGCCGGCGGCGGGTGGCGGATGCTGCGCGGCGACGAGGTCGGGGTCCTGCTGGCCGACGCGCTGCTCGCCGACGGCGTGTCCGGCGTCTACGCCACGACCATCGTCTCCTCCTCGATGCTGGGCCGGATGGCGCGGCGGGCCGGACAGCCCTACGCCGAGACGCTGACCGGCTTCAAGTGGCTGGGGCGGGTCGAGGGGCTCGTCTACGGCTACGAGGAGGCGCTGGGTTACTGCGTGGCGCCCGACCTGGTGCGCGACAAGGACGGGATCTCGGCGGCGCTGCGGGTCGCGGAGCTGGCCGCGCGGCTCAGGGCCGAGGGCCGCTCCATGCTCGACCGGCTCGACGACCTCGCCCAGGAGCACGGCCTCCACGCCACCGACCAGCTCTCGGTCCGGGTGGACCGGCTCGAGGAGATCACCGAGGCGATGGCCCGGCTGCGCACCACCCCGCCCACGTCGTTGGGGGGGTTCGCCGTGGAGGTGGCCGAGGACCTCCGCGAGGGCGGGCCGGACCTGCCGCCCACCGACGGGTTGCGCTACACGCTCGCCGAGGGGGGCCGGGTCGTCGTACGCCCGTCCGGCACCGAGCCGAAGCTGAAGTGCTACCTCGAGGTCGTCGTGCCGGTGCACCCCGACGACGGGGTGGCGGCCGCCAGGATCGCCGCGGCCGGACGGCTCGACGCGATCCGCGCCGAGCTCACCGTCACCGCCGGTCTGCCGACCGAGGGGGTTGGCCACCCCCGCCCCTGACGAGGATGATCGGCCCATGGCACTCGGAGAGCAGCAGGCAGGCACCTCGTACATCGAGCTGGAGCAGCACGCGACCGCACCCAACTACCACCCCTTGCCGGTGGTGCTGGCGCTCGCCGAGGGCGCCTGGGTCACCGACGTGGAGGGGCGGGAGTACCTCGACGCGCTGGCGGGCTACTCGGCGCTCAACTTCGGGCACCGGCACCCCCGGCTCCTCGCGGTCGCCCACGAGCAGCTGGACCGGGTGACCCTGACCAGCCGCGCGTTCCACACCGACCGGCTCGGGCCGTTCTGCGAGGGGCTCGCGGAGCTGGTCGGCAAGGAGTCGGTGCTCCCGATGAACACCGGGGCCGAGGCGGTCGAGACCGCGATCAAGATGTCCCGCCGGTGGGGCTACCGGGTGAAGGGGGTGCCGGCCGGCCGTGCCCGCATCGCGGTGATGTCGGGCAACTTCCACGGGCGCACCACGACCGTCATCAGCTTCTCCGACGACCCCGACGCCCGCAGTGACTACGGCCCGTTCACCCCCGGGTTCGACGTCGTCCCGTACGGCGACCTCGACGCCCTGCGCCGGGTGCTCACCGACGAGCACGTGGCCGTGCTGCTGGAGCCGATCCAGGGTGAGGCCGGCGTGGTCCTCCCCCCGGACGGCTGGCTCGCCGGGGTGCGGGACCTGTGCACCGAGCGTGGCGTGCTCATGATCGCCGACGAGGTCCAGTCGGGGCTGGGGCGCACCGGGTACACCCTCGCCTGCGAGCACGACGGCGTGGTGGCCGACGTGTACACCCTCGGCAAGGCCCTCGGGGGTGGCATCGTGCCGATCTCCGCGGTCGCGGCGGATCGGGAGGTGATGGGGGTGTTCACCCCCGGCAGCCACGGCTCGACCTTCGGCGGGAACCCGCTCGCGGCCGCGATCGGGCACGAGGTGGTCCGCCTGCTGGCCGGTGGGGAGTACCAGGAGCGGGCCCGTGTCCTCGGCGAGCGGTTCGAGCGGGGCCTGGCCGCCCTGGTCGGGCAGGGAGTGCTCGCGGTGCGCAGCCGGGGGCTCTGGGCCGGCGTGGACATCGACCCCGGCCTGATGACCGGGCGGCAGGCCTGCCAGGGCCTGCTCGAGCGGGGCGTGCTCGCGAAGGACACCCACGGCTCCACGGTCCGCCTGTCCCCGCCGCTGGTGGTCACCGAGGACGAGATCGACCTCCTCGTCGAGCGGCTCGCCGACCTGCTGACCCGGGCGCGCACCTGACGGGCTTCGGCCCGACCCGCGGACCGGTCCTATGCTGATCCGGTGACCACCTCGACCCCCGGCGCGCTCGACCTCCCCGCCGCCCTGTCCGAGGCCACGGCGTCCGACGCCGCGCTGCGCCGCTTCCTCCACGGGCTCCCCGGGGTCGACCAGGTCGGCGCCGAGGCCCGGGCGGCCCGCCTCGCCACGCGCTCGATCAAGACCTCGGCCAAGGACCGCGCGATCGACCTCGCCATCGGCATGGTCGACCTGACCACGCTCGAGGGCCAGGACACCCCCGGGAAGGTCCGCGCCCTGTGCGCCAAGGCCATGCGGCCGGACCCGGCCGACCCGACCGCCCCGCCGGCCGCCGCCGTGTGCGTCTACCCGGACCTGGTGGCGCCCGCCGTCGAGGCCCTGGCGGGGAGCCCGGTGCAGGTCGCCAGCGTCGCGACCGCCTTCCCCTCCGGACGTGCCTCCCTCGAGGTGCGGTTGGCCGACACCCGCGACGCGGTCGCAGCGGGCGCCGACGAGGTGGACATGGTGATCGACCGCGGCGCCTTCCTCGCGGGCCGCTACCGGCAGGTGTACGACGACATCGTGGCGACCCGGGCGGCCTGCGTCCGCGACGACGGTTCCGCGGTCCACCTGAAGGTGATCCTGGAGACCGGTGAGCTGGCGACGTACGACAACGTGCGCCGCGCCTCCTGGCTGGCGATGCTCGCCGGCGCGGACTTCATCAAGACCTCGACCGGGAAGGTGTCGCCGGCGGCGACGCTGCCGGTCACCCTGGTGATGCTGGAGGCCGTCCGGGACTTCGCCGAGGCGACCGGCCGCCGGGTCGGCGTCAAGGCCGCCGGGGGCATCCGCACCACCAAGGACGCCATCCGCTACCTGGTCACCGTCAACGAGACGACCGGGCCGGAGTGGCTCGACCCGGGGCTGTTCCGGATCGGGGCCTCCTCGCTCCTCAACGACCTGCTGATGCAGCGCACCCGCCGACGTACCGGCCGCTACTCCGGCCCCGACTACTTCACCCTGGACTGACATGGTTTCGACAGGCTCAACC
>CAZRKV010000212.1:0-5183 GCA_964600305.1 uncultured Nocardioides sp.
TGGAGGCGCAGGTGATGGACCTCGCCGACGACGTCGCCTACTCGGTGCACGACGTCGAGGACGGCATCGTCGCCGGTCACATCGACCTCGGCCGGCTGTCCGGCGATCTCCCCGCGGTGCGCGAGACGGTCCGCGACTGGTACCTCCCCGGCGTCGACGACCACGCACTGGACGAGACCCTGCAGCGGCTGCGCGGGGTGCAGGGGTGGCCGGGGGCGGCGTACGACGGCACCCGGCGCAGCCTGGCGGCGCTGAAGAACGTCACCAGCGACCTGATCGGCCGGTTCTGCGGCAGCGTGCAACAGGCGACGTTCGCCCGTCGGGAGGGGCCGTTCCGGCGCTACGGCGCCGACGTGGTGGTGCCGGAGCAGACCCGGCTGGAGATCGGGTTCCTCAAGGGGGTGGCGGCCCACTACGTCATGCGCAGCGAGGAGCGGCTGGCCACCATGACCCGGCAGCGGGATCTGCTCGAGGAGCTGGTGGAGGGCGTGGCCGCCGACCCGGAGCGCTGGCTGGACCCCGCCCACCTCGAGGACCTCGCCGAGGCCCCCGGGGAGGGGGACCGGCGGCGGGTCGTGGTCGACCAGGTCGCCTCACTCACCGACGGGTCGGCGGTGGCCTGGCACGCCCGGGTCGCTCAGGGCAGGTCGCCCTTGGGGTAGGGGTCGGACTGGAAGTGGGTGCTGTCGGGGTGCAGCTTCTCGTCGCCCACGGCCGGGTCGGGAGTGCTGGTCCCGGAGGTGGCGTCGGCCACGGTGTGCCGGACGCTGTCCTTGATCCGGGGCGCCTGCTCCTTGGCGAAGTCCGAGGCCTGGTGGGCCTTCTCCCGCACCCGGGGGTCGTCCTTGACCCGTCCGAACACCTGCATGATCTCGTCGTAGCGCTCGCGTCCGGCCCGCGTGCCGAGCACGTAGCCGATGCCGACACCGGCGAGCATGATCAGCTTCTTCATCGTTCCTCCTTGGTGGGGATCAGGGTCGAGCGGCGTCGTGCCCGGCGGCGTCGCGGATGCGGCGGCCGCGCGCGACGTCCTCCTCCTGCTTCTGGCGGCTCTTGGTGATGTTGCGGGTGTCCTTGGCCGGCAGCTGCAGGTCCTGCTCTGCGGCGATCCCGGCCTGGAGCTGGCGACCGCGCTCGAGCTCGGCGTCCAGCTCCGCGCCGAAGAGCAGGGCGAGGTTGGTGATCCAGAGGTAGAGCAGCGCCACGATCACGCCGGCCAGCGAGCCGTAGGTCTGGTTGTAGCTGGCGAAGTTGGCGACGTAGATGCTGAACCCGACCGAGGCCAGCACCCAGGTGAGGATGGCGACCACGGCACCGACCGAGAGCCATCGGAACTTGGGCTGCTGCACGTTCGGGGTGGTGTGGTAGAGCATCGCCACCACCAGGACCACGATGGCGGCGAGCACCGGCCACTTCGCGATCTGCCACACGGTGACGGCGGTGCTGCCCAGGCCGACCACCGAGCCGATCGATTCGGCCACCGGGCCCGAGACGATCAGCATCAGCAGGACCAGCGCGGCGAGGACCACGGCCACGAACGTGATCAGGATCATCCACGGGCGCAGCTTCCAGATCGGGCGCCCCTCGCCGATCTCGTAGATCCGGTTCATCGCGCGGCCGAACGCCCCGACGTACCCGGAGGCGGTCCACAGCGCGCCGGCGAGACCGATGACCAGCGCGAGGCCGGCGCCGGGGGACTCGGCGATCTGGCGCAGTGCCGGCTCGATGGTCTCCAGCATCTGGTCGGACACCAGGGGGCCGAGGACGTCGAGGACGACGTCGACGGAGCGCCCGGCCTGCCCGACCACGCCGAGCAGGGAGACCAGGGCGAGGACGGCGGGGAAGATGGACAGCACGGCGTAGTAGGTGAGCGCGGCGGCCAGGTCGGTGCACTGGTCGTCGATGAACTCGCGCACGGTCTTGCGCATCACGTAGAACCAGGACCGCTTGGTCAGGTCCTGGGGGTTGTCGGGCTTCCTCGCGTCGTCCGGGTCCGGGGTGGTCGCCTCGTCGCGGTGCTCGCCCTGGGCGGGGTCGATGCTCATCGGCCGTCCTCTCGTCACGTGCATCCACAACCGTGCCCCGGTGCGCCTGCCGCAAACCCGTAGACTCCCGGCGTGGCCGGGCTGATCAAGGACGAGGACATCGCGGAGGTGCGCGACCGGGCGCGCATCGACGAGGTCGTCTCCTCCTACGTCGCGTTGAAGAACGCCGGCGGTGGCTCGATGAAGGGCCTGTGCCCGTTCCACGACGAGAAGACGCCGTCCTTCCACGTCACCCCCTCGCGGGGCTTCTACCACTGCTTCGGCTGCCAGGCCGGCGGCGACGTGATCAACTTCCTGATGGAGATCGACGGGATCGGCTTCACCGACGCCGTCGAGCGGCTCGCCGAGAAGTACGGCGTCCAGCTGCGCCGCGAGGAGGGTGACGAGCCCGAGCGCCCCAAGGGCCCGAAGCGGCAGCGCCTGGTCGAGGCGCACCGGGTGGCGACCGAGTTCTACACCGACCGCCTGGGGGCCCCGGAGGCGCTGGCGGCCCGGCAGTTCCTGGCCGCCCGGGGGTTCGACCAGGCGGCGGCGGAGACGTTCGGCGTGGGGTTCAGCCCGCGCGACGGTGACGCCCTGGCGCGGTTGCTGCGCCAGCGGGGCTTCACCGAGGAGGAGGCCGTCGCCTCCGGACTGGTCTCGGTCGGCCGGGGCACCTACGACCGGTTCCGCGGCCGGCTGATGTGGCCGATCCGGGACTCGGCGGGTGAGACCATCGGGTTCGGGGCCCGGCGGATCTTCGACGACGACCGGATCGAGGCGAAGTACCTCAACACGCCCGAGACGCCGATCTACAAGAAGTCGCAGGTGCTCTACGGCCTGGACCTGGCCCGGCGGGAGATCGCGCGCTCCTCGCAGGCGGTGGTGGTCGAGGGCTACACCGACGTGATGGCCTGCCACCTGGCCGGGGTGGGCACGGCGGTCGCCACGTGCGGCACGGCCTTCGGCGACGAGCACGCGCGGGTGCTGCGCCGGTTCCTGCACGACCACGAGGAGTTCCGGGGCGAGGTGATCTTCACCTTCGACGGGGACGCGGCCGGGCAACGGGCGGCGTTGCGGGCCTTCGGCGGGGACCAGAACTTCGTCTCCCAGACCTACGTCGCGGTCGAGCCGGACGGCCTGGACCCGTGCGACCTGCGGCTGGAGCACGGCGACGCGGCGGTGCGCGACCTGGTGGCGCGGCGTACGCCGCTGTACCGGTTCGTCCTGGGCAACGTGGTGGATCGCTACGACCTCGACCGCGCCGACGGGCGGGTCGACGCACTGCGCGAGGCGGCCACCCTGGTCTCGAGCGTGCGGGACCGGGCCAAGGTGGACGCCTTCGCCCGCGAGATCGCCGGCATGATCGGCATCGACGTCGACCAGGCCCGCGAGGAGGTCCGCCGCGCGGCACGCCGGCCCCCGCGCGAGCAGGGGCGCGAGCAGGCACGGGGCCAGCGCCGGGGGGCGGCGGAGGCCCCGGAGGCGCCACCCGAGCCGGCCCGTCCACGGGTGCCGGACCCGCGCGAGCCCCGGTTCGCCATGGAGCGCGAGGTGCTCAAGCTGGTGATCCAGCACCCCGGTGCCGTCGGGGAGGCGGCCAGCGACGTCGGGCCCGAGGACTTCACCCACCCGACGCTGCGGGCGGTGTGGGAGATCGTCGTGGCCACCGGAGGTGCGGCCGCGGGAGCGTCCGACCCGGGATGGGCGACCGGCCTGCGCGACCGCGCCGGGTCCCCGGAGGTGTCGGCCGCGATCAGTGCGCTCGGCGTGGAGCCGCTGCCCACGGCGCGGGAGCCGGATCCGTCGTACGTCGCGGCGCACGTCTACCGGCTGCAGGAGCTGACCGCGGCCCGCCGCATCGCGGACCTGAAGTCGCGCCTACAGCGCACGAACCCGGTCGACCAGGCGGGGGAGTACAACAAGATGTTCGGAGAGCTGGTGGCGCTGGAGCAGCACCGCCGCACCCTTCGCGAGGCCGCGACCGGGGGTGTCCGATGAGGCTGCGGCCGCGCCGGTCCGAGCGGCCCCCGGTCGGGGTCGCGCCCGGCGAGAAGGTGCTCGCCTGGACCCGCGACGCCTCCGGCGCCGTCCTCGCCGGCACCCGCGAGGCCTGCTACCTCGAGCAGGAGGGCCTCGAGCAGGAGGGCGGAACCACCCGCATCCCGTGGGAGCAGGTCGAGGCCGCCGACTGGGACCAGGACACCGGCCTCTTCCGCCTCAGCGAGGTGGGGGAGTGGGGCGAGCAGCGTCCGGTCCACGAGCTCACCATCGAGGAGCCGGGGCGCTTCCTCGAGCTCGCCCGCGAGCGGGTGACCGCGACGATCGTGCTGGTGCACCACGTGACGGTGCGCGGCCGTCGCGGGGTGCGGGTGGTCGCCCGTCGTGCACCGGCCGGCGGCGAGCTGCACTGGATCTACGAGTTCGATCCGGGCGTGGACGAGCACGACCCGGAGGTACGCCGCCTCGCCGCCGAGGGCCTGGCCGCGGCCCGCGAGCAGGTCGGGGAGGCCTGATTTCGTGCCCCGTGGGGGCACTTGCTAGTGTGGTGCGCGCTGCCATAGCGATCCCCTGTAGCTCAACTGGCAGAGCATTCGGCTGTTAACCGGAGGGTTGCTGGTTCGAGTCCAGCCGGGGGAGCACAGCACGAGCCCCGTCGAGGCGCGCAGGCGCCGGGCGGGGCTTCGTCGTACCCGGGGGTGGGTCAGATCAGGCCCGTCGTCAGGGCGTGCGCCACTGCGGCCGTCCGCGAGGGTTGGTCGAGCTTGGTGAGGATGTTGGCCACGTGGCGATGCACGGTGTGCCGGCTGAGGGTGAGCGCGCTCGCGACCTGCTCGTTGCTCATGCCGCGGGAGACCAGGCGCAGGACCTCGGTCTCCCGTGCGGTCAGGAGGGAGCCGGGCCGCCCCTCGAGCAGTCGCCCGAGGTGACCCGCGTGGGCGAGTCCGGCCGTGTCGGTCACCTCGGTCATGATCTCGGTCGCAGCACCCACCTGCTCCCGCGCGGAGGCCACGTCCCCCTGCGCCATCAGCGCCGTGGCCAGCTGCAGCCTCGCCCCGGCCTCGTCGTGGCGCAGGCCGGCGCGGTGGTAGAGCCGCACCGCTTCGTGCTGCAGGGGTGCGGCGTCGGCGGCTCCGGCCAGCACGGAGTCGGCCGCGG
>CAZRKV010000213.1:0-5105 GCA_964600305.1 uncultured Nocardioides sp.
CCGCCGGTGGCCCGCCAGGACCGAGGCGCTCCCGCGGGACCGCCGCACCGTCCCGGTGCCCGTCCCGCGTGCGGGCAGCAGGACGGCGGCCACGAGCGCCGCCGCCCCGAGGAGCACCGCGAGGCCGGCGAACGTGGCGGCGCGCCCCACCTGCGCCCAGGCCAGGTCCAGGACCGGGGCGAGCACCACCGCCCCCGCGGCGTACGCGCTGACCACCAGGGCCAGCGCCGTGCCCCGGTGCCCGGACGGTGCGGCGGCGACCCGGACCGCCGTCGCGTACCCCAGGCCGGTGGCCCCACCGACCAGGACGCCGTGCCCGAGCACGACCTGGGCCACCGAGCCGGCCCCCGCGACCAGGGTCAGGCCCGCCACCAGACCGGCGGCCACGACCAGCGCCAGCCGGCGCGGGGCGACGCGGTCGGCGACCCGGCCCCCGAGCAGGACCCCGGTGGTGAAGGCGGCCAGCCCGACGGCGTACGCGACGTCGAGCGCGTGGCCGGCGACGCCGAGGTCCTGCGCGAGCCGGTCGCGGACCGCGCCCCAGGTGAACAGCGGGCTGACGGCGAGGTCGAGCAGGACCGCACCTGCGAGCGCGCGGCGCCGTCCCCGGACCACGGGCTCAGCCCGGGCGGACCGTGAGGACCTGGGCGTGCGTGCCGACGGGTCCCCCGCGGTCGTGGACCACGCTGTGGGTCAGTCCGACGCCGGACTCACCGAAGGTGACGGTGGTGTCGAAGCCGACCCACTCCCCGCGCGGCTGCGCGAACAGGTGCGCGGTCAGGTCGATGTTGGGGAAGGCCACCTCGCGCGGGTCTGCCCGCACGGTCATCCCGTTGGAGATGTCGAGGAGCCCCGCGAAGGCGGCGGTCCGGCTGACCTCCTCGTCGGCCACCAGGTCCTGGCCGGTGCGCACCCAGTACGCCGCCCGGCCGGGCTCCTTCTGGTCCCGCCGCACCTCGACCGAGGCGATGAACCCGCCGGGCCAGACCGTGGTGGGGTCCCAGGGCTCCATCGCCTCGGGCGCGGCGATGCCGGGGAGGGCGGTGCCGGCGATCCCGGTGGTGTCCCCCGGCCGCATCAGCCAGGCCCGGAGGCGTACGGCGTCGCGCCCGCCGTGCGCCATGGTGGCCTCGACCAGCTCGATGGTGCGCCCCGGGCGGAGCACCCGGACCTCGACCCCGACCTCGGCGACCGGGACGGTGCCGAGGATGTCGTAGGACAGCCGGGCCAGGACCAGCCCGTCGTCGCGCCGCGCGTCCCGGTCGCGCTCCACCACGTGCGCCAGCAGTCCGAGCGCGGGCGCGATGTGCTGCTCCTCCTCGACCCAGGCACCGCTGACGTGCTCGGTGGCGCGGAAGGTCGACTCCCCGGTGCGTTCGAAGTACGCCATCGCGCCATTGTCCACCTCCTCGGTCCACCCACCCACCGACACGACCCGGACCGGGCGCCGACACGACCCGGACCGGGCGCGAGGCATGGACTTCCGCGGAGGGGGGCACCACTCAGCGCATGATGGTTCTCGACGTCCTGCTGGTCACGGTCGGGGCGCTGGGAGTCGTGATCGCCGCCCTCTCCCAGCAGCTGCGTCGGTTCCCCGTCTCCGAGCCGTTGCTCGGCCTGGTGGCCGGCGTCGTGGTCGGCCCGGCGGTCCTCGACCTCCTGTCGTTGCCGCCCCTCCCCGAGGTGCACTCGGAGGTGCACGAGGGCACCCGGGTGCTGCTGGCGCTGTCGGTGATGGCCATCGCCCTGCGCTACCCGCTGGACGCGGCCCGCTCCCGCCTCGCCCCGGTCGCCCTGCTGGTGGTGGTCGTCATGCCGGCCATGGCGCTGGTGGCGACAGGGCTGGGCTGGTGGGTGCTGGGGGTGCCGCTGGCCACCGCGTTGCTCATCGGCACGGCCACGGCCCCCACCGACCCGGTGCTCGCCTCCAGCGTGGTGACCGGCGACCTCGCCGAGGCCGACGTCCCGTCCCGGACCCGGGAGCTGCTGTCGCTGGAGTCGGGCGCGAACGACGGGCTCGCGCTGCCGCTGGTGGTGGGGGCGCTGGCCGTGGCCGGTCCCCTGACCGGCGCCGAGGCCGCACTGGAATCGGTGTGGCAGGTGGGCTCCGGCACGGTGCTGGGTGCGGCCCTGGGCTGGGTCGGGGGCCGGGCGCTGCGTGCCGGGGAGGAGCACGGGGCCATCGAGACCGGCCCACGGCTCCTGTTCACCCTGGTGCTCGCGCTGGCGGTGCTGGGCGCGTCCGGGCTCGTCCACGCCGACGGGGTGCTGGCGGTGTTCGTCAGCGGCCTGGTCTTCAACGGCGTGAGCAGCCAGTCCGACCGCATCGACGACCTCTCCATCGACGAGGGGTTGAACTCCTTCGCCGTGCTCCCCCTCTTCATCGCCTTCGGGGCGATGCTGCCCTGGGCGACCTGGCAGGAGCTGGGGTGGTCGGTCCTCGCCCTCGCCGTCGCGGTCCTGCTGCTGCGGCGGCTCCCGCTGCTGCTGGCGCTGGCCCGACCGCTGCGGTTGCGGCTGCGGGACGCGGTCTACCTGGGCTGGTTCGGGCCGATCGGCGTCTCGGCGCTGTTCTACCTCACCCTCGAGGCCAAGCGGTACGACGTGCCGCCGGTCGTGCTGGGTTCGGTCTCCCTCGTCGTGGTCCTCAGCACGCTGGCCCACGGGCTCACGACGGCACCCGGCCGGCGGGCCTACGTGCGGGCCGCGGGTGGCCCCCAGGGCACCGCGGCCGAGGGCTGAGCGCCCCGCCGCCCAGCGCGCGACCCGAGATCACCCGGGTGGGCGAGTGGGCAGGGCCCGACGAACGGGCACGGTCCCGGACGACCCGGGCCGGCCCACCCAGTGACTCACGCAGCGCTGGGCCGGGCCGCCCGGTGGCCTCCTAGGCTGGGTCCAACCGGTCGTCGAGGTGTCAGGAGGCATCGTGCGAGCTGCGGTCTACGAGGAGTACGGCGAGGCGGACGTGCTGTCGGTGCGGGAGCACGACGACCCACCGGTGGGTCCGGACACCGTCCTGGTCCGGACGACGGCGACCAGCGTCAACCCGGTGGACTGCAAGATCCGCCAGGGGTACCTGCAGGGCGCCTATCCCCACCACCTGCCGATCATCCCGGGCTGGGACGTCTCCGGCGTGGTGGAGGCGGTGGGCCCGGCCGTGCTCACCGGTCTGCAGCCCGGCGACCGGGTCTTCGGCTACGTGCGCCGCGACGACGTCTGCTGGGGCACCTCGGCCGAGCTGGTGCCGGCCCCCGAGCGCACCCTCGTGCACGCCCCGGAGTCGCTGGACCTCGCCGAGGCCGCGGCCGTCCCGCTGGCCGGGCTCACGGCGTACCAGTCGGTCATCGAGACGCTCGGGGTCGGCGTGGGTGACCGACTGCTGGTGCACGCCGCCGCGGGCGGGGTGGGCCGGTTCGCCGTGCAGATCGCCGCCGCGCGTGGCGCGACGGTCATCGGGACGGCCAGCCCGGAGAACCACGACGCGCTGCGCGACCTCGGCGCCTCCGAGGTCATCGACTACCACGCCGGGCCGGTGAGCCAGCAGCTGTCGGAGCCGGCCACCGCCGTGCTCGACCTGGTCGGCGGGGACGCCCTGGCCGACGCGCCGCAGCAGGTGCGCGACCCGGCCCGGATCGCCTCGGTGATCGAGGCGGACACCGTGCAGGAGATGGGTGGGCACTACGTCTTCGTCCGCCCCGAGCGGGACCACCTGAAGTCGCTCGTCGAGCTCATCGACGGCGGCCGGGTGCGGGTCGACATCGCCGCGCGGTACCCGCTGGAGCAGATCGCCGACGCCCACCGGGCCTCGGAGTCCGGCCACACCGCCGGGAAGATCCTCGTGACGCTCTGAGGGGCCTCACACCAGGCGGTGCTCGTAGGCGAACGCCGCGGCCGCGGTCCGGGAGCCGACGTCGAGCTTGGTGAAGATGTTGGACAGGTGCCGGGCGACGGTCTTCTCCGACAGCACCAGCGACGCGGCGATCTCCGGGTTGCTGCGGCCCGCGGCGACCAGGCGGAGCACCTCGACCTCGCGGGGGCTCAGGCCGCCGGGCACCTGCTCCTCGGCCAGCAGCGCCGCCACCTCGCCGGCCGCGACCCGGGCCCCGAGCCCGGTGAGGGCCTTCCGGGCAGCGGTGAGGTCGACGACCGCGGACTCCTCGTCGCCCAGCGCCCGCAGCGCCAGCCCGATCAGCACCCGGCTGCGGGCGACCTCGTACGGCGCGGAGAGCCGGTCCCACGCGGCGGCGGCCCGCCTGGCGCAGCCCAGGGCCCGGTCCGGGTCGTCGGCCACGAGGGCGACGGAAGCCGCGGCGTGCTCCGCGGCGGCCCGTAGGGCGGTGCAGCCGAACTCGGCCGCGAACCCGGCCAGCTCCTCGGCCAGCGGCCCCGCCTCGTCCTCCCGGCCGACCGCCACCAGCACCTCGGCCGCCGCCGCGAGCACCTGGGAGCGGTGCACGGGGTCGGTGCGCTCGGCGAGCAGCCGCTCGACCGCCGCGACCGCCGCGTCGGTGCGACCACGGGCGAGCCACACCAGCGCCCGCCCGGGCTGGGCCGGGTGCCCGTGCTCGGCCGCGTCGGCGTAGGCGGCCTCGGCCGCGTCGTGCTCACCGCGCAGGCGGAGGGTCTCGCCCCGCTCGTAGTGCGCCAGGCCGACCGCGGGTGACCCACCGGCGGCGCCGTAGCGCACGACCGCGCGCTCGAGCTCGGTGACGGCGTCGGCCCAGGCCCCGTGCAGGCGCATCAGCTGGCCACGGTGGACCGAGCACTGCCCGGTGAAGGCCACCAGCCCCGGCTGGGCGTCGCACCAGGTGGCCAGGGCGTGCGTCCACTCCCCTGCCCGGCCCAGGTCGGAGATCTCCTGGCAGGCCTCGATCGAGGAGCAGTAGATGACCCCGGAGAGGATCGGGGAGACCTCGTCGGCGAGGACCGCGACCATCGCCTCGTCCAGCGACCGGAGCCCGGCGGCGACCTGGCCGGCGTACACCTGCAGCCGCCCCTCGGTGTGCAGGCCGAGCGCGGTCAGGTCCGGGTCGCCGAACCGGCGGCCGTACTGCGTGGCCAGGGGTGCGCTGGCCAGCGCCTCGGGGAACTCGCCCTGCAGGATG
>CAZRKV010000214.1:0-5079 GCA_964600305.1 uncultured Nocardioides sp.
TGGTCCGGCTGCTCGCCGTACTCCGGCGGTCCCTGTGTCATGGGCCCACCCTAGGGCGCGCCGACGCCCGGGGCACCAGGATGACCCGATCGGGCCATGGTGGCCACACCAGTTTGTGACGAGAATGATCGTGTCAATCACGGCGGACCACGCCGAAGGGTCCAGGACAGGAGGGGCAGTCATGGGGGAGCACGAGTGGGTGGGCGCCGCCCTGGTCGGGCTGGGGCGCGGGCCGACCGGCCGCGCCGAGCACGCCGCACGGACCGGGCGGCACGTCCTGCCCGACCGGACGCGGATCGAGGTCCTGGAGGTCTACTGCGCCCACTGCCGGCAGGAGTACGACGCGGGCAGGGTCGACCGTCCGTGCACCCGGGTCGCCGCCCGGGCCGGGTGAGACGTCAGGGCAGCAGGTCCCGCACCACGGCGTCGGCGAGCAGGCGGCCCCGCCGGGTCAGCACCAGGCGGGCGCCCTCCTCGACGAGGAGGCCGCGCTCGACCAGGTCGGGCACGGCCGCCTCGCCCGTCGCATCGAGCACCCCCCGGTCGAGACCCTCCCGGATCCGGACCTCCAGCAGCACCCGTTCGACCCGGCGGGTCTCCGCGTCCAGCACCTCCCGCGCCTGGGCGGGGCTGCTCCCTGCCGCGAGGCGCTCCGCGTAGGGCACCGGGTGCCGCACGTTCCACCAACGCACGCCCCCGACGTGGGAGTGGGCGCCCGGCCCCACGCCCCACCAGTCGGCGGAGCGCCAGTAGCCCAAGTTGTGCCGGCACCGCGCCCCGGCGTCGCGGACCCAGTTGGAGACCTCGTACCAGCCCAGGCCGGCCTCACCGAGCAGGTCGTCGGCGAGGAGGTACTTGTCGGCCAGGTCGTCCTCGTCGGGGGCAGCGACCTCACCGCGGCGGACCCGGCGGGCCAGGGCGGTCCCGTCCTCGACGATCAGGCTGTAGGCGCTGACGTGGTCGGGCTCGCAGGCCAGCGCCGTCCGCACCGAGGCCTCCCAGTCGGCCAGGGACTCCCCCGGCGTCCCGTAGATGAGGTCGAGGCTGACCTGGTCGAAGCCGGCCGCCCGGGCCCAGGCCACCGCGGTGGGCACCCGATCTGGGTCGTGGGTGCGGTCCAGGGTCGCCAGGACGTGCGGCACCGAGGACTGCATGCCCAGCGAGATCCGGTCGAACCCCGCCTCGCGCAGCCGTCCCAGCCCCTCGGGGGTCACGCTGTCGGGGTTGGCCTCCACCGTGACCTCGGCGCCGTCGACCAGGCCGAGCTCCTCGCGGACCACGTCCAGCACGCCGGCGAGCGCGTCGGGCTGCAGCAGGGTGGGCGTCCCCCCGCCCACGAAGACGGTCTCGACCGGCGGCGCACCCGCCCCGAGCACCCTCGCGGCGTGCCGGACCTCGCTGGCCGCGGCCCCGGCGTACGTCGCGCGCGAGGCTCCCGGGGCGGACCCGAGCTCCTCGGCGGTGTAGGTGTTGAAGTCGCAGTAGCCGCACCGCACCCGGCAGAACGGCACGTGCAGGTAGAGGCCGAACGGCCGGGTGCCCAGCTCCGCCAGCGCCGCGTCGGGCAGGTTCCCGTGCTCGGGAACCGGTTCTCCGGGCGGCGGGGCGGATGGCACCCGGCCATCCAATCACCTCAGCGGTAGAGCGCCTCGATCACGTCGGCGTTGTTCTCCGCCACGACCGGGCGCTTGACCTTCATCGACGGCGTCAGCTCACCGGACTCGATGGTGAGGTCGTGGTCGAGGATGGCGTGCTTCTTGATCGTCTCCCAGCGGTTGAGGTGCGTGTTCAGCTCGTCGACGTAGCCGGCCACCATCTCCTGGACCTTCGGCGAGTTCACGATCTCGGTGTAGCTGGCCTCGCCCATGCCGTTCTCCTCGGCCCACCCCTGCATCAGGTCCGCGTCCAGGGTGATCAGTGCGACGCAGTAGTTGCGGTCGTTGCCGAGCACGATCATCTGGCTGGCGTAGGGGCAGATCGCCTTGAACTTGGACTCGATGGCCGACGGCGCGACGTACTTGCCACCCGAGGTCTTGAACAGGTCCTTCTTGCGGTCGGTGATCCGCAGGAACCCGTCGGCGTCGATCTCGCCGATGTCGCCGGTGTGGAACCAGCCGTCGTCGGTCATCGACTCCGCGGTCTTCTCCGGGAGGTTGTGGTAGCCCTCCATCACGTTCGGCCCCTTGATCAGGACCTCGCCGTCCTCGGCGATCTTGGCCTGCGCGCCGGGGAACACGTGGCCGACCGAGCCGAACTTGTACTGGTCGGGGTGGTTCACGAAGGCACCGGCCGAGGTCTCGGTGAGCCCGTAGCCCTCGAGGATCACGATGCCCGCGGCGTGGAACCACTCGGCGATGTCCTGGTTGAGCGCCGCGGCGCCGGAGATGAAGAAGCGGACGCGGCCACCGAAGCGCTCGCGGACCTTGGCGAAGACCAGCTTGTCGAACAGCTTGTGCTGCAGGGACAGCGGCAACGGCACGGACCGGCCCTCACGCTTGCGGCGGTCCACCTCGAGGCCGACCTCGAAGGCCTTGTTGAACAGCTTCTCCTTCAGCCCGCCCTCGGCGGCCTGCATCGTCACGATCCGGCCGTGGGCCTTCTCGAAGATCCGGGGCGCGGCCCCCATGAAGGTGGGCTTGACCACGCCGAGGTTGTCCACGATCCGCTCCTGGCGGCCGTCGACCGCGGTCGCGAAGCCGATCGCCATCTGCGTCGACATCAGGACCTTGCCGAACGAGTGGGCCATCGGCAGCCACAGGAACTGCAGGTCGTCCTCGGTGAGGATCCCCTGCGAGCGGATCGCCTCGCCCTCGTAGACCCACGAGCGGTGGCGCAACCGGACGCCCTTGGGCGGCCCGGTGGTCCCGGAGGTGTAGATCAGCGTCGCGAGGTGGTCGGGCTCGATCGCCTCGACCCGCTCCTCGACCACACCGGGGTGCTCGGCGAGGTACTTCTCCCCCAGCTGGGCCAGGTCCTCGAGCCCGATCACCCAGTCGCCGTCGGTCTCGCCGTCGAAGGTGACCACCTTGGTCAGGTGCGGCAGCTCGTTCTTGCGGTTGCGCAGCTTCTGCACCTGCTCGTCGTCCTCGGCGAAGACCACCCGGCTCTCGGAGTCGCCGAGGATGTAGGCGGTGTCGTCCTCCTTGGTGGTCGGGTAGACCGTGGTGGTGGCCGCGCCGGCGCACATGATCGCCAGGTCGGCGATGATCCACTCGTAGCGGGTGCCGGAGGCGATGCCGACCCGCTGCTCGGGCTCGATGCCCAGCTGGATCAGGCCGGCGGCCAGCTTCTGCACCCGCTCGCCGGTCTCCCGCCACGTGATCGACTCCCAGGCCTCGCCGCGGGGGAAGCGGAACGCCTCGCGGTCCGGCGACTTCCGGACCCGGTCCAGGAACTGGACCGCCACGTTCTTGGGCATGTCCTTCATGAACGAGTCGTCGGTGTTGATGGGCATCGGGGCTCCCTCTTGGTTCAGCGCGGTCGGCATCGTGCCGCCGGATGGGCAACGCCTGCTGGTAGTAACCTAGATCACGTGGCTACCGGGCGGTAGCAGGACCCCGGTACCAGTCTCACCGCACCGGGCTCAGGATGCTCAGCCAGGGGCGGTCGAGCTGGAAGGACCGCCCGCTCACCGTGTCGACGTCGATCGCGACAACGTTGTACTTCGGGGTGTCCAGCCAGGTCCGCAGGCCCACCCGCTCGGTCACGTGGGCCTCGTCCTCCTCCAGGACCCGGGCGCGCCCGCGCACGACCACGCTCCAGGCCTGCTCGTCGGCGAACCGGTCGACCTCGAAGGCGACGTCGTCGTTCATCACCACTCCGAGCAGCTTGCTGCCCTCGGCGGTGGCGAAGAGCAGGCGGTGCCCGTCGACGCGGTAGTTGACCGGCACGATGTGCACCTCGTCGAGCAGGTGGTAAGCCAGCCTGCCGAACTCCTGGGCCCGCAGCCGCTCCCAGCACTCGTCCTCGGTCATCTCCCGGATCGCGTCCTCGTCCATGGCTGACCACCTCCGTTCGATTACTACACAGGGTAGTACCTGGCGGCGGGGCTCCGCCACCGAATGCCCCGGTGTGCCACCCTGCTCCCATGGCCCGGTCGCGCACCCGGCGCCCCCTGGTCGTCGGTCTCGTCCTGCTGCTCCTCGGTGCTCTGGTGGTGGTCCTCGTGACGCTTGCGGTGGCGTGGCAACGCAACCTCATCTACCTCCCGGACCGCTCCCCGGTACCCCCGGCGGCCGACGTGCTCCGGGACGGCCGCGACCTGTCCCTGCGCACGGCCGACGGCCTGGAGCTCGGGGCGTGGTTCCTGCCCGGGCGCGACGCGGGTCCGGGAGCGGGGTACGCCGTCCTCGTCCTCCCGGGGAACGCCGGCAACCGCCTCGGACGGACCGGGCTGGCCGAGGAGCTGGGGGCGCGCGGGTTCGCCGTCCTGCTCCTGGACTACCGGGGGTACGGCGGCAACCCGGGCGACCCGAGCGAGGAGGGCCTCGCCGCGGACGCGGACGCGGCGGTGGCCGCACTGGCGCGGGAAGGGTTCGACCGGGACCGCAGGATCTACCTCGGTGAGTCCCTGGGCACCGGCGTGGCCACCGGCCTGGCCGCCCGTACCGCCCCGGCCGGGATGGTGCTGCGCTCGCCGTTCCCCACCCTGGCCGACCTCGGGGCGCACCACTACCCGTGGCTGCCGGTGCGCACCTTCCTGCGCGACCGGTTCCCGGTGGTCGAGCACCTGCGCCCGGGCGGGGAGGCGGCGGAGGTGCCCGTCACCGTCGTCCGCGGCGACGCCGACGAGGTCGTGCCACCCCGGTTGAGCCGGGAGGTCGCCGCAGCCGCGCGCGAGTCCGGGAACCTCGTCGACGAGGTCGTCCTGCCCGGCGCCGGCCACAACGACCCGGTGATGTTCGGGTCGCGGATCGCCGACGCCGTGGTCGACCTGGTCCGGGGCTGACCCCTGACCGGGTCACTTCTTCCCGGTCTGCTCCCCCGGCCCCGAGGTCGACAGCGCCGCCACGAACGCCTCCTGGGGCACCTCGACCCGGCCGACCATCTTCATCCGCTTCTTGCCCTCCTTCTGCTTCT
>CAZRKV010000215.1:0-5063 GCA_964600305.1 uncultured Nocardioides sp.
GGACGGTGGTCTGCATCTTCCGCCGCAAGGTGATGGTGCCGAAGGAGAACTACCTCGACGAGCGCGGTGGCGAGCAGCCCGGGCGCCCCGTCCCCCAGCCGGACAAGAACTGGCCGGGCCCGCAGGACGGCTGACCCGCGCGGTCGGCGGTCAGAGCCGGGCGAGCTCCTGCTCGAGGTCGTCCAGGCCCAGGGCGCCCAGCGAGAGGGCCGCCATGTGCCACTGCTTCGGGTCGAAGTCGGCACCGCGGGCCTGCTGCGCCCGCTCGCGGCCCCGCAGCCAGGCGCGCTCGCCCAGCTTGTAGCTGATCGCCTGGCCCGGCCAGCCGAGGTAGCGCACGATCTCGGAGTCGATGAAGTCCGCCGAGCGACCCGAGTGGGCGGCGAAGAACTCCCGGGCCAGCTCGGGGGTCCAGCGCTCACCGGCGCCCACCGGCGAGTCGGCCGGGATCTCCAGCTCCAGGTGCATCCCGATGTCGATCACCACCCGGATCGCGCGCATCATCTGCGCGTCGAGGTAGCCCATCCGCGCCTCGGCGTCCAGGTGACCCAGCTCGTCCATCAGCCGCTCGGCATAGAGCGCCCACCCCTCCGTGGCACCGCTGGAGGAGCCCAGGGTGGTCTGGTAGACCGACAGCTGCGGCGCCACGTGCACCCACTGGGCGAGCTGGAGGTGGTGGCCCGGGACGCCCTCGTGGTACCAGGTGCTGACCAGGTCGTAGATCGGGAACCGGGTGCGCCCCAGCGTGGGCAGCCAGGTCCGGCCGGGCCGGGAGAAGTCCACCGACGGCCGGGTGTAGTACGGCGCCGCCGCGCTGCCGGGCGGGGCGATCATCGCCTCGACCCGGCGGACCGGGCCGACGATGTCGAAGTGCGTGCCGTCGAGGTCCTCGATGGCGCGGTCCATCATCCGCTGCAGCCAGTCGCGCACCTCCGCGACGCCCTCGATCGCGGTGCCGTGCTCGTCGAGGTGGCGCATCGCCGCCAGGGGCGTGGCCCCGGGCAGCACCTCCTCGGCGCACATCGCCATCTCGGCCGCCAGCCGGCGGTACTCCTCCCACCCCCAGGCATAGGCCTCGGTGACGTCGATGTCGGCGCCGGTCCAGCGGCGGGCGTTGAAGCGGTAGCGGTCCTCGCCCACCGCGTCCGGGGTCCCCTCGGCCGCGGGCAGGTACGTCGTGAGCAGGTGCTCGCGGAGCTCGTCGACGCCCCGGGCCGCGGCGTTCGCGGCCTCACCGAGCTCCTCGCGCAGCGACGCCGGCCCGTCCTGGACGAAGTCGTGGAACCAGCTGGCCCCGTCCCCGCCCGCGGTCCACTCGGCGAGCTGCCCGACGAGCGTCTCCACCTGCCGGGGCGCGGCGAGCAGGCCCTGCCGGCGACCCTCGTCCAGGGTCTCGATCCAGGAGCGGTAGGAGTCGGGCACGTGCGCCATCCGCCGGGCCACGCACGCCCAGTCCTCCTCGGTCTCGGTGGGCATGAGCGTGAACAGCTGGCGGACCGCTTGCGGCGGCCCGAAGATGTTCCGCACCGTGCGCAGGTGCTCACCGCGGTCGTACGCCTCCACCTCGACCCCCAGCCGATCGCGCAGCAGGGTGGTGCACCGGGCCTCGAGCGGGTCCTCGGCCGCCCCCTCGCGCTCGAGCTCGTCGAGCCGACGGAGGACGGTGCGCGCGAGGTCGGCGCGGGCGGCGTACCCGCCGGGGGAGAGGTCGGGCACCCGGTCCTCGTGCCGGAAGGTACCCAGCGAGGTGGCGACCTGGGGGTCGAGGCGGGCGAGGTCGTCGACGTAGGTGTCGGCGAGGTGTCGGGGGGTCCCGGGCTGGTGAGGCATGCCCCCATGATGTCGGTCGCCGCTTGACGACCTGCCACCCGCCCCGCACCGTAAGACTCATGCTCCTCGCTCCCGGTTGCCCGCGCTGCACCGCGCCGGTGACGCAGCAGCGGGGCACGTGGTCCTGCCACGACCACGGGCCGATCACCCCGCTGTGGCGCCCCGGCGACGCGACGTACGACGGCTTCGGCGCCGCCCTGCAGCGCGCCGGCGCGTTCCCGACCTACCTGCCCTGGCCGCTGAGCCCGGGGTGGACGGTGAGCGACTTCGGGGTGGTGGCCGGCGCGGAGGGGTCCCGGGACGGGGCCCGGGCGACGGTGACCTGCTCCTCGGGGACCAGCGCCCTCGACGGCCCCGTCGACGTCTTCGTGGTGGCCGAGGAGGCCGGCACCGGCCTGGGGGCCCGGGTGGCGGGTGCCCGCTACACCGACCCGCCGGTGGCCGACGGTCCGCCCACGGTCAGGGTCCGGATCGGGTCCCAGGCGGTGCCGCTGTGGGACGTGCCCACCACCCACGGGCACGACGAGGTCGACCGGTCGGTGGTCGCGGGGGAGGCCGGGGGGCGATGGCTGTGGGTCGTCGTACGACCGGCCTCGGCGCTGCTGCTGCTGCGCGACGACTGGATCCTGCGCGACGTCGGGACGGCCGGCCCGATGCTGCTCGAGGTGTCCTTCGGCGGGGCGCCGCCGGTGTGGTGAACCGCGCGGTGGATTCCACGTAGAGTCCACCGGGTGCGCATCGACCTCCACACCCACTCCCGGGCGAGTGACGGCACCCAGAGTCCGGCCGAGCTGGTGCGGGCCGCGGCCGGGGCCGGCCTCGACGTCGTCGCGATCACCGACCACGACAGCGCCGCGGGCTGGGCGGAGGCCGCGGAGGCCGCCGAGGAGGTCGGGATCGGCCTGGTGCGGGGCATGGAGATCAGCACTCGGTACGACGGGCACGGGGTGCACCTCCTCGGCTACCTGCCCGACCCGACGTACCCGCCACTCGTCGAGGAGCTGGACCGGGTCCTGGCCGGGCGTGCCGACCGGGTTCCGCGGATGCTGGAGCGGCTGGCCGAGCTCGGTGTCGACCTCGACCCCGACGCGCTCGCCCGCCTCGCCGGGGACACCGCGGCCGTGGGGCGCCCGCACGTCGCGGACGCGCTGGTCGAGGCGGGCGTGGTCCGGGACCGGGGCGAGGCGTTCCGCGACCTGCTCGGCACCGGGCGGCCCGCGTACGTCGGTCGGTACGCCGCGGAGCTGGAGCAGATGGTGGGCACCGTGGCGGCTGCGGGCGGCGTGACGGTCGTCGCCCACCCCTGGGGGCGCAGTGGTCCCGGGCCCCTGGACGAGGCCGGGCTGGCCCGGCTCGCGGCCGCCGGCCTGGCCGGGATCGAGGTGGACCACGAGGACCACGACCCGGCGACCCGGGGCCGGCTCCGGGCCATCGCCCGCGACCTCGACCTGGTCGTGACCGGGTCCAGCGACCACCACGGCTCGGGCAAGGACGGGCACGACCTCGGGTGCAACACCACCCACCCCGCCGAGCTGGAGCGGCTCCTCGACCTGGCCGCCAGGGCCCGCGCGGCGGCGGGACGAGGCGTGAAGGCCCTACTTGCGGCCCAGTGACTGCGCGCGCTGCAGCAGCCCGGTGGGCAGCAACCGGGTGACGGTGACGATCGCCCGGTAGCGCCGCGAGGGGATCGACTCCGCCCGGCCCCGGTCGAAGTCGGCGAGGGCCTCGCGCACGAGCGGCGCGGGCTCCAGCCACATCCAGGCCGGGGCGGAGTCGCGTCCGACGTCCATCCGCGCGTGGAAGTCGGTCTTGACGAAGCCCGGGCACAGCGTCATCACCCGGACCCCCGCCGGGCCGTACTCGTGGTGCGCCCAGCGGGAGAAGCTGTTCACCCACGCCTTGGCGGCGCTGTAGGTGCCCCGGGGCAGGAACGACGCCACGCTGGAGACGTTGATGATCCCGCCGCGTCCCCGCGGCACCATCGCGCCGAGGGCGGCGTGGCTGAGCCGCAGCACGGCCGTGACGAGGACGTCGAGCATCCGCTGCTCCGTGGCCGCGTCGTTGTCGAGGAACCGTTCGCGGAGCCCGTAGCCGGCGTTGTTGACCAGCAGGTCCACCGGCCGCTCCGGGTCGGCGAGGCGGGCCTCGGCCCGGGCCAGGTCGGCGGGGTCGCCCAGGTCGGCCGGCAGCATCTCGACGGGGACGCCGTACGCCGTCCGGAGCCGGTCGGCGACCTCGTCCAGCCGGGCCGGGTCCCGGGCCAGGAGGACCAGGCCGTGCCCTCGCTCGGCGAGCTGGTGGGCGAGCTCGAGGCCGATGCCGGACGTGGCACCGGTGACCAGGGCGGTGGGTGGTGTGCTCGGCATGCGGACCAGTATGCGCAGGTCGTGGCACCGGCGGGCGGCACCGTCGGGCATGATGTGCGGTGATGAGCACGACACTCGCGGTCGCGAACCAGAAGGGCGGCGTCGCCAAGACCACGACGGTCGCGTCGCTGGGTGCCAGCCTCGCCGAGCTCGGTCGGTCGGTGCTGGTCGTCGACCTCGATCCCCAGGCCAGCCTCACGTTCTCGATGGGCGTCGACCCCGAGGACCTGGATGTCTCGATCCACCAGGTCCTCACCGAGGGGCTGCACCCCGCGGAGGCGATCCTGGCCACCGAGGACGGCGTGGACCTGCTCCCGGCCACGATCGAGCTGGCCCGGGCCGAGGCGGACCTGCTCACCCGCACCGGCCGTGAGCACGTGGTCCGGGCCGCGCTGGAGGAGCTGGCCGAGGACGGGATCGAGTACGACTGGGTGCTGCTGGACTGTCCGCCGTCGCTGGGCGTGCTCACCGTGGCCGCCCTCACCGCGGCCCGCGGGGTGCTGGTGCCGTTGCAGTGCGAGACGCTCTCGCACCGTGCCGTGGGGCAGCTGCTCGACACCGTCCACGACGTGCGCCGCTTCACCAACCGCGGGCTGGAGGTCTGGGGCGTGCTGCCGACGCTGTACGACGGCCGCACCACCCACGCGCGGCGGGTGCTGGAGACGATCTCCGACACCTATGACCTCGAGGTGGTGGAGCCCCCGATCCCGAAGACCATCCGGTTCGCGGAGGCACCGGCCGCCGGGCGGTCGATCCTGTCGACCAGCCGGTCGCACAAGGGCGCCCAGGCCTACCGTGAGGTCGCCGAGGCGCTGCTGCGCCGGGCCGAGCGGCCTCGCGCGCGTGCCAGCCGGAGGGCCGCCGGGG
>CAZRKV010000216.1:0-728 GCA_964600305.1 uncultured Nocardioides sp.
TAGGGGAACTCCTCGCGCCCGGGCAGCACCGGGAGCAGGGCACGACGCGCCAGCGCACCGTGGCCGACCTCGCGGCGCTTGGGGGCACCGACGCGTCCGGTCTCACCCGTGGAGTACGGCGGGAAGACGTAGTCGTGCATGTAGCGTCGCGTCGTCTCCGGCGACAGCGTGTCCAGCTTCTGCTCGAGGGTGAGCATGTTGAGGGTGGTGACCCCCAGGATCTGGGTCTCCCCCCGCTCGAACAGCGCGGACCCGTGGACCCGGGGGACCACGCCGACCTCGGCGTGCAGCGGGCGGATGTCGGTGGGACCACGCCCGTCCATGCGGATCTTGTCCCGCAGGACGCGCTCCCGGAGGAGCGCCTTGTTCAGCGTCCGGAAGGCCGCACCGATCTCCTTCTCGCGGCCCTCGAACTGGTCGCCGAGGCGCTCGAGCAGGGCCGCCTTCACCTCGTCCAGGCGTGCCTCGCGCTCCTGCTTGCCCACGATCTTCATGGCAGCGGCGGTGTCGTCCTGGGCCGCGGCCTCGACCGCCGCGTAGACGTCGTCCTCGAAGTCGAGGAAGATCGGAAACTCGGCGGTGGGCTTGGCCGACTCCGCCGCCAGCTGGGACTGCGCGTCGCACAGCTGCTTGATGACCGGCTTCGCGGCCTCCAGGCCACCGGCCACGACCGCCTCGGTCGGGGCCTGGGCACCGGAGTGGACCAGGTCCCAGGTGGGCTCGGTGGC
>CAZRKV010000216.1:738-2136 GCA_964600305.1 uncultured Nocardioides sp.
ACCCGACCGGCGACGACCATGTCGAACACGGCCTGCTCCAGCTGGCTGTGGGTGGGGAAGGCCACCCACTGGCCCTCGACCAGCGCGATCCGGGTCGCACCGACGGGGCCGGAGAAGGGGAGGCCGGACAGCTGGGTCGAGAGCGACGCGGCGTTGATCGCGAGCACGTCGTACGGCGTCTCGGGGTCCAGGGCCATCACGGTGATGACGACCTGGACCTCGTTGCGCAGGCCCTTCTTGAAGGTGGGGCGCAGCGGGCGGTCGATCAGCCGGCAGGTGAGGATCGCGTCCTCGGAGGGCCGCCCCTCACGCCGGAAGAAGGAGCCGGGGATCCGGCCCGCGGCGTACATCCGCTCCTCCACGTCGACGGTGAGCGGGAAGAAGTCGAGGTTGTCCTTGGGGTGCTTGCCGGCCGCGGTGGTCGACAGCAGCATCGTCTCGTCGTCGAGGTAGGCGGTCACCGAGCCGGCGGCCTGGCGAGCGAGCAGCCCGTTCTCGAACTTGACGGTGCGCTTGCCGTACTTGCCGTTGTCGACGACGGTCTCGACGGTGGAGATCACGGGTGCTGAGGTGTCTTCGGTCAACGAAGGTGTCCTTTGCTTCGCGGAACGACCCCGGACGTCGACGGTTGGGTGGCCGGTCTTCGATCGAGGCCCGCGGGGCCTGCCCGTGCGGGGCGGTCCCGAAGGCCACTACCGAGGACCGGGCCGGACGCACGGGTCGCTCCTGGTGTGGTGGTACGTGTTCAGTTGTGCCCTCCCGAGCCTAGCGCCCGGGGTCCCGTCGTTGTCGACGGTAGGGACGGTGCGGGTGCGGATCGAGCACGGGGCGGGCGCCGGTGTCCGACGACCGCCCCGGTGGGCTCAGCGGCGCAGGCCGAGCCGCTCGACCATCGAGCGGTAGCGCTCGATCTCGTTCTTCTGCAGGTAGTTGAGCAGCCGGCGGCGCTGGCCGACCATGAGGAGCAGGCCACGACGGGTGTGGTGGTCGTGCTTGTGCTGCTTCAGGTGCTCGGTGAGGTGGCCGATGCGATGCGTGAGCAGCGCGATCTGCACCTCGGGGGAGCCGGTGTCGCCCTCGGTGGTGGCGTACTCGGCGATGATCTTCTGCTTGGTCTCCGCGTCGGTTCCGACTGCCATCGGGCTCCTCCGGTCTCTCGTTGCGCGGCGCGCCGGGGCCTGTTCTCCCGGGCACTTCGGGTCCGCGGCCGGTGTACGGCGTCACGATCCGTGTCCGGTGGTCCCGGACAACCTCACGAGAGTACCAACGGTGGGCCACCGTCCCCCAATCCACGGCTCCGGCGCGACCCGGCGGGAGCCGCTCAGACCGACGGGGGCGGCGGGTCCTGGTCGGTCCGGTTCTCCCGCACGGTCTGCGACCCGTCGGCGTGGGTGGTGC
>CAZRKV010000216.1:2236-5033 GCA_964600305.1 uncultured Nocardioides sp.
CCCCGTGAGACTAACCCGCCGACTCCGGCTCGCCCCGGACCTCGGGGGGTGCGTCCACCCCCACCAGCTCCCGGGTGCGCCGCACGTCCTCGTGCATGGCCTCGACCAGGTCGTCGACGTCGTCGAACCGGCGCATCCCGCGCAGCCGCGACACGAACGCCACCTCCACCTCGACGCCGTAGAGGTCCAGGTCGTCGCGGTCGAGGACGTAGGCCTCCACGCGGCGGCCCCGCTCCCCCTCGAACGTGGGGTTCGTGCCGACGCTGACGGCCGCCGGGAACGACTCGCCGGTGTCACACCGGCGCAGCCGGCCGGCGTACACGCCGTCGTCGGGCACCGCGACCCGCGGGTCGGGCGGCACGTTGGCCGTCGGGAACCCGAGCCCCTGCCCGCGGCGGTCCCCCGCGACCACGGTGCCCCGCACCGCGTGGGGGCGATCCAGGGCCTCGGCGGCCCCCTCCACGTCCCCCCCGGCCAGGCAGGTGCGCACGTAGGTGGAGGACCACACCTGCGGCCCGCCGTCGAGGTCGATCCCCTCGGCCACGTAGTCGCGGGTCGTCCCGGCCTCCCGGAGGGTGGCGAGGTCCCCGGCCGCGCGGTGGCCGAAGCGGAAGTTCGCCCCCACCACCACGCCGGTGGCGTGCAGGGCGTCGACCAGGATCCGGTCGATGAACTCCAGCGGGGACCATCCGGCGACCTCCCGGTCGAAGGCGACCACGAGCACCGCATCGACGCCGGCCTCCTCCAGCAGCGGGAACCGCGTCTCGAGCGTGGTCAACGCCAGGGGCGCGTGCTCGGGGCGCAGGACCGCGATCGGGTGCGGGTCGAAGGTGACCACGACCACCTGCTCGGCACCCCGCTCGCCGGCGAGCTCGCGCGCGCGGCGGATCACGTGCCGGTGACCGCGGTGGACGCCGTCGAAGTTGCCGATCGTGACCACGGTGCGCCCCAGGTCGGGCGGTACCTCGTGGAGCTCTCGCCAGATCTGCACGTCGACAAGCCTCGCACACCGACCGTCGGGCCGAGGGCGGGTGGTCAGGTGAAGACCGCGACCGGGCGCGCCTCCCGCCCCCGCTGGTGGTAGAGCGCCAGGAACCGGTCGTCGGGCCCGAACATCGCGACCGGCCCGTCACCGGCGGCGAGCGTGAGGTCGGGCAGCGGGCGACCGAACCCGACGGCCCTCGCCTGGCCCTCGTCGAGCCGCTGCACCGGGAAGCTGCGCCGGGCAGCCTCGTCCAGCGGCAGCACCGAGAAGTCCTGCTCGAGCTCCTCCAGCGTCGCCGCCACTCCCAGGTCGAAGCCCCCGACGGCGGTACGCCGGAGCGCGACCAGGTGCCCCCCGACCCCCAGGGCCTCGCCCAGGTCCCGTGCGATCGCCCGGACGTAGGTGCCGCTGGAGCACCGCACGGTGATCCGCACGTCGGTGGTGGCGGCGGCCCCCGCCGGGCTCGGCGAGACCTCGTGCAGGTCGAGGGCGTGGACGACCACGCGCCGCGGCTCCAGCCGGACGTCCTCGCCGGCCCGGACCCGCTCGTAGGCACGTCGGCCGTCGACCTTGACCGCCGAGACGGTCGAGGGGACCTGGTCGATCTCCCCCAGGAAAGCGGCCAGGGCCTCCGCGATCCGCCCCTCGTCGAGCTCCGCGGCCGGGGCGCCCCAGGTGACCTCACCCTCCGCGTCGTCGGTGGAGGTGCCCTGGCCCAGGCGCACCGTGGCGTCGTACACCTTCTCGGTCTGCACCAGGTGCCCCAGCAGCCGGGTCGCCCGTCCGACGCCCAGCACCAGCACGCCCGTCGCCATCGGGTCCAGGGTGCCGGCGTGGCCGACCTTGCGGGTGCCGGCGAGGCGGCGTACCCGCGAGACCACGTCGTGCGAGGTCAGCCCACCGGGCTTGTCGACGACGACCAGGCCTGCCGGTGCGGGGGCACTCACGCGCCCTCGTGGCGGCCGACCCCGCCGGACGCGTCCGGCTCGTCGAGGTCCTCGTCCTCGGGGGGCCGGCGGTAGGGATCGGCCTCCCCGGCGTAGGTCTTGCCGGTGGACTCGGCGGCCACCGCGGCGTCGGCCTCCCGGGCCCGGGCGAGCAGCTCCTCGATCTGGCGCGCGTTCTCGGGGATGGCGTCGTGCACGAACTCCAGCGTCGGCACGTGCCGGATCCCGAGCTGGTGCCCCACCTCCGAGCGGAGCAGGCCCTTGGCCGACTCCAGGGCTGCGGCGGTGCCCGCCAGGGAGTCCTCCTCACCGAGGACGGTGTAGTAGACGGTGGCGTGCTGGGTGTCGCCGGACACCCGCACGTCGGTGACGGTCACGAACCCCAGGCGCGGGTCCTTGACCCGCCGCTCGAGCATCTGCGCGACGATCACCTTGATCCGGTCGGCCACCCGCCGGACCCGTGGGTTGGACATGGTTCCTCCTGCTGCGGGGGCGGTGTGGGGCGCAGGTCCCACGGGGGTGGGACCTGCGCCCTCGGTGTCAGGACCGCGGGATCTCGACCATCTCGAAGGACTCCACCACGTCGCCGGTCCTGATGTCCTGGTAGTTCTTCAGGACCAGACCGCACTCGAAGCCCTGGCGGACCTCGGCCACGTCGTCCTTCTCCCGGCGCAGCGAGGCCAGCGACAGGTCGTCGGCCACCACGGCGTTGTCCCGGATCAGACGGGCCTTGGCGTTGCGCCGGATGACACCGTCGGTGACCATGCACCCGGCGATGTTGCCGGTGCGGGACGACTTGAAGATCTCGCGGATCTCCGCCGTGCCCAGCCGGGACTCCTCGTACTCCGGCTTGAGCATGCCCTTC
>CAZRKV010000217.1:0-4989 GCA_964600305.1 uncultured Nocardioides sp.
CTCGGTCTCTGCGTTGTAGGCCTTGCAGAACTCCATGATGTTCACGCCGTGGGGACCCAGGGCGGTACCGACCGGCGGGGCCGGCGTCGCGGCACCGGCCTGGAGCTGCACCTTGACCAGGGCAGCGATCTTCTTCTTGGGAGGCATGACCTTCTTCTCTCCTTCGTGGTCCTGACGGGGGGTTCCCCTGCCACAGGTGTTGCTGGGTTCGCGGAGCGTCAGACCTTCTGGATCTGGCTGAAGCTCAGCTCGACCGGGGTCTCCCGGCCGAAGATCTCGACGAGGGCCTTGACCCTCTGCGACTCGGCGTTGATCTCGGTGATCGTGGCGTGCAGCGTGGCGAACGGCCCGTCGACCACCATCACCGAGTCGGAGACGTCGAAGTCGGCGACCTGGACCGGCTGCTGGGCCGCCGCACCGGCCGCCGGGGCGGCGCCGCCGCGCTCGGTCTCGGCACGCTGGGGGGTGACGACCGTCGGGGCCAGCATCTTCTCGACCTCGGCCATGCTCAACGGGACCGGCTGGTGGCTGTGGCCGACGAAACCGGTCACCGACGGCGTGTGCCGGACCGCGGACCAGGACTCGTCGGTGAGGTCCATGCGGACCAGCACGTAGCCGGGCAGGACGGTGCGCTTGAACATCTTGCGCTGGCCGTTCTTGATCTCGGCCACTTCCTCGGTGGGGACCACGATCTCGTGGATGTAGTCCTCCATGTTCAACGAGACGATCCGGTTCTCGAGGTTCGCCTTCACCCGGTTCTCCATGCCGGAGTAGGTGTGGACGACGTACCAGTCACCGGGCTTGGCCCACAGCTCGCGGCGGAACTCCTCGAGCGGGTCCTCCTCGGCGGCCTCTTCCTCGACCGACTCCACGTCGGTGGACTCCGCCGCGTCGGGCTCCGCCTGGGGGGCCTCCTCGGCGACCGGAGTGGCCTCCTCCGGGTGCTCGTCGACCTCGGCAGGCGCTGCCCCGGTGTTCTCCGGGTCGTTCTGCTGCTCCGACACGTGCTGCTCCGTCATTAGTCTCGACTCCTCTGGCCCGGCTTCCGGG
The DNA here is from genome assembly GCA_964600305.1 of uncultured Nocardioides sp. GTDB lineage: Bacteria > Actinomycetota > Actinomycetes > Propionibacteriales > Nocardioidaceae > Nocardioides. Next base: position 1,051 of record CAZRKV010000217.1, read on the forward strand.
CCGGCGCCCGGGAAACGCTCCCGGGCCTGGCGTGACCCCGTGGGGGTCAGGTCTGGTCGCCTGCGAACACCTCGTAGGCCAGGTTCCCGAACCCGAGGTCGAGCAGCGAGATGATCGCCATCATCACGACCACGAACACCATCACGACCACGAAGTAGGTGAACAGCTGGTTGCGGGTGGGCCAGACCACCTTGCGCAGCTCGGCGAGGACCTGGCGCAGGAACGCCACCGGCCCCGTGCGCCTGTTGCCGCGGTCCCCCTCACGGGAACCGGACACGGCACGGCTGTCCGACACGCCTGCTCACCTCATCCTCGTCGACATCCTCATCGATGTCCTCGTCGCTGTCCTCGACTTGTCCTGCAGGGCACGAGGGACTCGAACCCCCAACCTTCGGTTTTGGAGACCGATGCTCTGCCAGTTGAGCTAGTGCCCTCCGGTCCGGACCACCACCCGGGCGACCCGTGGAGGGCAGCATCGAGCATGTGGATGGTCCACCGAGGGACGAGTGTACGGGGAAGGGTGAGGCCTCGTCCAAACGCGCCCCGGGCGGTGCTCAGGGCCGTGGGTCCGGCGCCGGTGCCCCGGTGCGGCCGGCCCCGACGCCGCGCTCCCGTCGCCGGGACCACCACCGGTATGCCTTGTCGGCCTCGACGACCACCAGCACGGAGGCCCCGAGGACCAGGCACGCCAGCCACTCCGCCGCGCTCAGCGGCGTGTACCCGATGAGGGTCGCGGTGGGCGACCAGCTCATCACCCCCAGGTGCACCAGGAGCGCCGCCACCCCACACGTGATGAGCAGCCGGTTGCTGAACGGGTTCATCACCAGCACCGACCGGGTCTCGGAACGCGCGGTCCCGAGGACGTAGAAGTTCATGACCACGAACATCGTGGCGGTCAGCGCGCGGGCGTGCTCGACGTCGTACCCGCGAGCGAGGGCCCACTGGAAGGTGACGAGGAGGGCGATCGCGAGCCACGCCCCGACCAGGGCGGTGCGCAGCCACAGGGTGCGCGAGAGCAGGCCCTCGGAGCGCGGCCGCGGTGGTCGGCGCAGCTCGTTGCCCTCCGGGGGCTCGAAGGCCATGGCGATGTCCTGGAGCCCGTTGGTCACCACGTTGATGAACAACAGCTGCACGGGCAGGAACAGCAACGGCCCCTCGGCCAGCACGTTGACCGCGACCGCCGACAGCGACGCGAGACCGCTGGCCAGCAGGAAGAAGGTCGCGTTGCGGATCGCCGAGAAGGTGACCCGGCCCTGCCGGATCGCCTCCACCACGGTGACGAAGTCGTCGTCGGTCAGCACCACGTCCGCGGCCTCCCGAGCCACCTCCGTGCCCGAGCGGCCCATGGCCACCCCGATCGACGCCGCCCGGAGCGCCGGGGCGTCGTTGACGCCGTCCCCCGTGACCGCGACCACCTCGCCGGACTCCTGGAGGACCCGCACGATCCGGAGCTTGTCGCGCGGTGTCACCCGCGCCGCCACCCCGGTCCGTCGCAACCGTGCCAGCAGCGCGTCGTCGTCGGCCTCGGCGACCTCGGCACCGGTGACGGGCGGGTCGGCGACCTCGAGGCCCAGCCGTCCGGCGATCGAGGCGGCGGTCGCCGGGTGGTCCCCGGTGATCATCATCACCCGGATCCCCGCCCGCTGGCAGTCGGCGACCGCCTCGGCCACACCGGGACGGGGCGGGTCCTCCATCCCCTCCAGGCCCAGGAACGTCAGCCCCGAGGGCGGGGGCAGGTGGGCCGGGAGGACCTCGTCCTCCGCCAGGAAGCGACCGGCCGTGGCGATCACGCGCATCCCCGACGCGGCGAGCTCCTCGGTGGCCGTGGCGACCAGCTCGGCGTCCATGGGCCGTCCGCCCGCCCCGTCGGCCAGCGTGGTGGACTTCGCTGCCAGCACGTCGGGCGACCCCTTCACGTGGAGCACCCGTCGGCCCCGGGCGTCCCGGCGCACCGCCTGCGACAGCCGCAGGGCCGGCTCGTACGGCGTCATGGCCAGCGGGGCCGCTCCTCGCTCGACCGGGTCCACCAGCCCCTGCTCGAGAGCGACGCGGGCCATCGCGACGTCGACCGCGTCCCCGGTCATCACCAGCGGGTCGTCGGGAGCCGAGACCGCCTCGTTGGTCAGCGCGCCGGTCCGCAGGCAGTCGGCCACGGGCCCCGTCCCCGTGGACGCGGCCCCCGCGGTCACCGTGCCACCCGCGGCGGTCCACACCCGCTCCACCGTCATCCGGTTCAGCGTCAGGGTGCCCGTCTTGTCCGAGCCGATGAGGGTGGTCGAACCGAGTGTCTCCACCGCCGGCAGGGACCGGACGATCGCACTCCGGCGCGCCATCCGGGCCACGCCCAGGCTCATCGCCACGGTGAGCACGATCGGCATGGACTCGGGCACCGAGGCCACCGCCAGGGCCACCGCGGTGCGGAACATCTCGGAGAGCCCGTTGCCGAGCACCAGCCCGGCCACCAGGACGAAGGTCGAGGCGACGGCCACCACGAACCCGATCCGGCGCTCCAGGCTCGCGGTGATCTCCTGCAGGGGGGAGCGCCCGGCCGGCCCCTGCACGAGGGCGTTCACCGCTCCCAGCTCGGTCTCGGCGCCGGTGCCGATCACCGCACCGCGCGCCCGCCCCGAGGTCACGAGCGTGCCGCTGAACGCGAGGTTCACGCGCTCGGTCACCGGTGTGCCCGGGGGCAGCTCGTCGGCCGTCTTGGCCACCGGGAGCGACTCGCCCGTGAGCATCGACTCATCCAGGTGCAGTCCGCGGGCCTCCAGCAACCGCAGGTCCGCCGGCACCCGCTCGCCGCTCTCCAGCAGGACCACATCGCCCGGGACCAGGTCGGCAGCCGGGAGCGTCTGCTCGACGCCGTCCCGCACGGCGCGGCAGTACGGCGTCGCGAGCTCCCGCAGCGCGCGCACGGCCGACTCCGCCTTGCGCTCCTGCCAGTAGCCGATCCCGGCGTTGAGGACGAGGACGAACCCGATGGCGCCGGCGTCGACCCACTCCCGCATCGCCAGCGTCACGGCCAGGGCGAGGACCAGGATGCCGATCAACGGGCTGACGAACTGCCGCGCCAGCACCCGCCACCACGGGGTGGCCTCGACGACGTCGAGCCGGTTCGGGCCGTGGTGGGCCAGGCGCTCCGCCGCCTGGCCCGACGTGAGCCCGTCCCCCGCGGCGTCGAGGAGGTCCAGCACCGCTCCCGCACGCAGCACGTGCCACGGCGGGACGACCGGGGCCCCGGGTTCGACCTCGGGCGTCGGTGCTGCCATACCTGGTCACTCGTCCCTGTGGTGCTGGACACGGACCGTCCCAACCTAGCCCCTTCCCGACCCAGCCACCGGGGCCGGAGCTCGGGTACTTGCGGCCCCGGGCTCGCCCTCTGGGAGACTGAGGGGCGTGACCGCGCAGAGCCAGCAGCCCGCACCCCTCGCCGACCGCAGCCCGGAGGAGGTGGCCACGTTCCTCCGCGAGCAGCAGGCGGCGTACGACGCCCTGGCCGACCGCGGGCTCTCGCTCGACCTCACCCGCGGCAAGCCCTCGGCCGCCCAGCTCGACCTCTCCGACGGGCTGCTGGACCTCCCGGACGGCGTCCGCGACGCGAACGGCACCGACGTCCGCAACTACGGCGGACTGGCCGGCGTGCCGGACGTGCGCGAGATCTTCGGCGAGCTGCTCGGGGTGCCCGCCGCCCAGCTGGTGGCCGGCAACAACTCCAGCCTGGTGATGATGCGCGAGGTGCTCACCGACCTGTGGCTGCACGGGCACGCGTCCGGGGGCCGCCCCTGGGGCGAGGAGGAGTCGGTCACCTTCATCTGCCCCGTCCCCGGCTACGACCGGCACTTCACGCTGCTGGACTGGGTCGGGATCCGGGCCGTGACGGTGCCGATGCACGAGGACGGCCCCGACGCCGACGCCGTGGCCGAGATCGCCGCCTCGGAC